>NZ_JBAMDI010000016.1:0-125558 GCF_036961695.1 Pseudomonas sp. CGJS7
GGCCCTACAATCCAGCCACAATCTCCTTGTCTGGCTCCGGCCGCTTCAACATTCCACAAGCCAGCAACCCCACCTCGAACAGCACCCACATCGGTACTGCCAGCATCGTCTGCGAAAACACATCCGGCGGTGTCAGGATCATCCCCACCACAAAGCACCCGACGACCACGTAGGGCCTGCTGCGCCGCAATGTGGCCACATCGGCCAACCCTGCCCAGACCACGATGAACGTCGCCACCGGGATCTCGAACGCCAGCCCGAACGCCAGAAACAGCGCCAGGATAAAGTCCAGGTACTGGCTGATATCGGTCATCATCGCCACGCCGTCCGGCGTCACGCTGGCAAAGAAACCGAACATCATCGGGAAAACCAGAAAGAACGCGAACGCCATGCCGGCATAGAACAGCACGATGCTCGATACCAGCAGCGGCAGGGCAATGCGCCGTTCACGGCGGTAAAGCCCCGGCGCCAGAAAACCCCAGGCCTGATGCAGCAGCAGCGGCATGGCCAGGAACAGTGCGCACATCGCGGTCAGCTTGAACGGTGTCAGAAAGGGTGAGGTGACACTGGTGGCGATCATGCTCGCGCCTTCCGGCAAAAAGCGCCGTAGCGGCTCGGATATGAGCGTGTACAGCGTCTGGGCGAAGGGGAACAGGCCGGCAAACACCAATGCCACCAGCGCCAGGCAACGCACCAGGCGTTTGCGCAGGTCGCGCAGGTGTTCGGTCAGGGGCATGCTCGCGGCAGGGTCCATGGCAATACTCATGAAGCATTTTCCTTGGGCAGCACGGCCGTGGCCGCATCATTGGCCGGTTCCGCGTTCAGGCTGATGCCCTGGCGGATCTCCTGTTCCAGGCGTTGCAGAGGTGCCTGGTCGAGGTTGGGCATCTCGATTTCGCGCTCCACCTGCGTGCGCAAGGCGTGCATGGCCCGGCGCGCCTGGCCCAGGCCGCGGCCGAGGGTACGGGCTGCCACCGGCAGGCGCTCGGGGCCCAGCACCAATAGCGCGACGACGCCGATCAGCAGCAACTCGCTGAAGCCTACCTCGAACATCAGGCCTGGCGGTCCGCTTGAGATTGCTGGGCAACTTGGCCGTTCAGCGGGCACTGTTGCTGCACGTGCGCCTGGTCAGCGGCGCTGGCGTCATTGTCACCACCCATGGACTTGCGAAAACCCTGGATCGCCTCGCCCACATCGCTACCCAGGCCCTTCAGGCGCTTGGTACCAAACAGCAAGAACACGATCAGCAGTACGATCACCAGTTGCCAGATTCCAATGCCACCCATAGCGACCACTCCTGTAAGGTCATGAAAAGGAAGGGCAATCCTGCCTTGCCTAGATGACGAGCACATGACGAACGGGCACTGCCATCTAGCTGAAACACCCCGCGTGTTGACTGGCGTTTTTATTCCGCGAGCGAGGCACACACCGATGGGTGGAAGGCAACAGCAGGGTGCGGCCCTGTTGATGGTGATGGTGGTGCTGGCAATGCTGGCGGCGGGCATGGCCTGGCTGGTGGAAGATGGCCGGCGTCAGGTCGACGAAGTGCGCCTGCTGCACCAGCGAGTGCAGGTGCGGGCCATGGAGCAGGCCGGCCTGGCCTATGCTGGGCAGGCCCTGCGTGACCCCGCCTGGCGGCTCAGTCCGCTGTTCTGGCAAGCCTTGCGCGGGCAGCCGCTGAACTACGACTTTGGCGCTGGCCAGGCGCAGTTGCGGGTACGCGACCAGCACACCTGCTTCAATGTAAACGCATTGCTGGGTGCCGATGGCGAACGCGCCGAGCGCCAGCTGCGTTACTTGCTGGGCAATGACATGGCGGCCGAACGCCTGGTCGACGCCCTGGCCGACTGGCTCGATGCCGACAGTGATGCCCGCCTGCAGGGCGCCGAGAGCGCCCAGTACCTGCGTCAGCAACCGCCACGGCTGGCGGCTGACCAGCCGATGCTCGACACCAGCGAGCTGAACCTGTTGCTGGAGCCGGACGCCAGCCGCCAGGCGCGTTACCCGATGCTGTGCGCCTTGCCCCAGACCACGGGTTGGCGGCTCAACGCCAATGCGCTGGGGTTGGAGCATCTGCCTCTGCTGGAGGCGATGTATGAAGGGCGTTACTCGCGTTCGTTGCTCAGCCGCATTGTCAGCGGCAGGCCGGCGTCGGGGTATGTGGACGCGGCTGCACTGCGCCAGGCGCTGGGGGCGGTGGATGACGAAACGTTCGAACGGTTGAGCGAAGGGCTGCTGCTCAACAGCGGGCATTTTCTGTTGCAGCTGTCGTTCGAGGAAGAGGGGCGGGTGATGCGCAGCGAGTTCCAGGTGGAGGCGCTGGGGGTGGTGCAATGGCATGCCCGGGTGCCGGCACAGCAGGTGCGGGTGCGTAGTAGAGAGCCTATAGCCTGGTAGGTTAGCGCAGATCAGGCAGTGCCGATCTCACCACCATCGCTCCGCGGTAGAGGCCCGCGGCCGCCCTTCTCCTCGACTCGTCGTGCGGCTGATGGTGGTGCGATACATGCTTGGAAAGCGCTGCACAAGCTCACACCGTCTTCCAAACTTTTCCACTATTCCGAGTCATAACGATAACGACTATAAGGATAATGGGGCATTTGATCAGTTCCGGTTCGTAATTGTAATGCCATATCTCTGTACATGTTGCGCTCGAGATAGGCGTAAGTTAATGTACCGGCGGCAAAACCGACAGGTATACTTGCTGCGCCAACGGCGCTGTGACTCGCAAGATATATTCCATAACCGAGCCCACCTGATACGGCACCATTTTCGTAACGGGTCATCATAGTTCCCCAGAACTCGGCTAGATCATTTGAACTCCTGAAAATTTCCCTTGCCCCATGCGCAATGGTCTCGATTCCATTGATCTCTAGGGTAACGTGGGGCGCGTTGGGTGGCGGGGTTTGTCCTGCCCTATACAAATTGATTCTCGGATCAAGATGTTGAACGGTGCTGTTGCCGTTACTGGTACTTAAAAGTGGTCTGACTACAGAAATGCGTGGAAGCTGACCGATCACCCAGTTCACTGCTCGACTCACTCCTCGCTGCACGCTTCGGCTGAACCACTGCCAAAACTGTCCAGTCGGGTCATTACGATTGATGGGGTCGTTCTGACAATAGCTATATCCGTTGGTCCCACCTTTACGAAATGGAGACTGAGTGTCAGATTGGATAAATCGCCTCAACGTGGGGCTGTAGAATCGGTGCCCATTGCCAAGTGGGTAACAGTGCAGCATCTGATCAAGTCGTTGCCCGCTATACGCGACAAGTTGTGAAGCGGGCAGCGTGTGGAGAAAACCATAGGGTGTATAGTTCTGTGGCAAGCCTTCAGGAACGATGCGCAAAGCAGTATTTGCATGATCAGACTGTAGGATCAGGCCTGCCTGTGTGGGGGCGTCTAACTCTGCTAAAGCGATACCATTGCCCCGTAACAATTGACGTGGGCTGTCACCGACTTCACAAGCCAAATGGTCGACTTGGAAGAAGAAATTTTTCCTGTTTGACAGCCACTTGGTTGAGCGCATATGCGTGATCCGTGGAGTGGTAGGTGGCCTAATGATTTTCTACGCGCATGTTGATGTCTACTGGCAGATTTATCAGGTCGCTTGGATACGCCACTGTGTGTGCGGCTTCCCAGCGAAGTGGAAAGAGAAAGTTTGCTGATTGCGGTGCAGCCCATCGCAACATAAGGCCGCTCCACGAAATACGCGATCCCTGGTAGGCGCGGGCTCACCCGCGAAGAGGCCTGCACAGCCAGCACAAGGCTGGCTGTGTTACCGCAGGTCAGGCGGTGCCGATCTCACCGCCATCGATCCGCTGAATCACCACCGTCGAAGCCCGCGGCCGTACGGTAGCCCCAGCCGGCGTCGCATCGGTCGCCTTGTCGGTATACGGCCAGTTGTCCGGGTGTTGAATGTTGACGAACAGCGTCTTGTTGTCCGGGGTAAAGGTAATCCCGGTCACCTCGCAACCATTTGGCCCGACAAAGAAGCGCCGCAGGTCCACCTGGTTCTGTGCGTTCACCGGCACCTGCTTGCCGCTGGCATCCACCAGGTCGGTAGGGATCACCGCCAGTAACTGGTCGTTGGTGTAGTCGGTCAACGTGGTTTCGCCGTTGTCGGTCTCGAACCACAGCACGCCGCGGCTATCGAAGCTCATGCCGTCGGGGCTGGCGAACTGGTTCAGTTCGGTCAGGCCGGAGCGGTTGATGTCGGCGGTGCCGGCAGCGTTGGCGCCGAACACGAAGATGTCCCAGGTAAAGCTCAGCTGGTCGTCGCTGTCGTGCCAGCGAATGATGTGGCCGTGGCGGTTCGGGCCGCGTGGGTTCGCTGCATCGACCTTGTCCGGGGTGCGTGCACTGTTGTTGGTCAGGGTCAGGTATACGTCGCCGTTCAGCGGGTTGACCGTGGTCCACTCCGGGCGGTCCATCGGCGTTGCGCCCACGGCATCGCCAGCACCACGGGTGTTGAGGATGATGCCCGGCAGGTCGCCGTACAGCGCCCCCAGGGTGCTGCCGCCGGTAGTGGCGGTGGCCACGTCAAGCAATAGCCATACGCCGGTGCCGTCGGCATTGAAGCGGGCCACGTAGAGCTTGCCTTGGTCGAGGTACTTGGCGCCGGTGGCCAGGCGGTCGGCCGGGGTGGCGTCGGCGGGGTCCCACACGGCGGTGGACACCCACTTGTACAGGTACTCGTTGTTCGAGTCGTCACCCATGTACCACACCAGCGGCTTACCGGCGACGGGCAGGCCGGGGGCGCAGCCCTCGTGGCGGAAGCGGCCCAGCGCGGTGCGTTTGGTGGCCAGGGTGCTGCTGTTGTACGGGTCGATCTCGACAATGTAGCCATAGGTGCTGGCTTCGTTGCGATAGTCGTCGGTGGCGCTGGCGCCTTTGACGGTAACGTCGAAGCGGGCGAATTCGTCGTCCACTTCGCTGGCGTCACCGGCAGCGCTTTCCCACTTGTACTGGCCGCTGGAGGTGCCCACGCCAATGCGGCGCTGGTCCTCGGGGCGGGTGCCCTTGTTGACGAAAATGCCCGGCCAGTTCTCTTCGCAGGTCAGGTAGGTGCCCCACGGGGTATAGCCGTTGCCGCAGTTGTTGTTGGTGCCACGGCAGTGGGTGCCAGCAGTGGAGTATTTGGTCTTGACGTGGTCGGTGCCACGCAGCGGGCCGGTGATTTCCATGCGTGAAGCGGTGGTGAAGCGACGGTTCAGCGGGTCGTTGTCGACCACCTGCCAACGGCCGTTGATTTTCTGCAGGCGTACGACGCCCGCACCGTGTGCGTTGATTTCCTTGCGCACTTCTTCAACCGGGCGCTTGCCGTTGACATCGGTAGTGGGGCCGGCCGGGTGCAGGGCGGCAGTGTCGATGTACTCGAAATTGATCGCCAGCAGGCCGTCTTCCGAGCTGCCGTTGATGGGGAAGAAGTGCATGCCATCGTGGTGCATGCCCATGGCGTTGGCCTGGTCGGTCGAGGTGTTGCTGCCGTCGGACTTCCACGGGTTGCCGTTGCTGTTCAGTGGCGTACCCCAGGGCGCCAGCACGTAGGCGCTATAGCCGGCGGCGACCACACAGGCGTCGGTGCGCGAGCCTGGGATGGACTGGAAGCCCAGTGCCAGTTTCGGCACTTCCGGCTCGGTGACTGGCGGTTCGGTCACCGGTGGCTCGGTGACCGGATCATCGTGATCGGAACCACCACCGTCGAAGCAGCCTGTCAGGCCGGTACCGGCAATCATGGCGATGGCGGCGCCCAGGCTGCCGCGCATCACGCTGCGGCGGCTCAGGTAGGCGTCCATGACGTTGGCCATCGGCAGGTTGCCGCTTTGGTTCCGGTCCAGGTTGTCGCCGGTATCTCGACTCATCAGGTTGTCCTTATGTTGGCTGAGTTGGAAGAAACCGCGACTGTAAGGCGCAAGTGTGATGATTCCTTGGCAGAAATGTTAACGAGCTTTTAAAACTTCCGGTTCTTGGATTGCTCTTCTAAAGATCGAATTGGAATTGCTGTCGGATTTCTGCCATCAAACTGTAATGCCAACGCCGCAACATCCGGGACCCTGAATGGACGTGGATAAGGATGGCGATGCGATGGCGAGCAGTGTGCACAGGCGCGAAGTGATCGGCTGGATGGGTATCGGTGCCTTGGCACCGCTGCTCGGCGCCTGCACAGCCTTCCCAGGGCAGCAGGGCGGCAATGCCCAGCTCGACTTGCTGTACGTCGCCGATACCCTCGATGCCCGCCAACCTGGCCAGGCGGTGGTACCGGCTACCCGGTTGGGGCCGGTCAGCCACTTGGGCCGTGCGCCCTGGATGACCGGCCGCAGCGCCAGTATCGCCTACCCGCAACTGGCGCCGCTGCTCGATGCCCGCCAGGCAACGACAGCCCAGCTGGGCGGTTATGCGGTACTCGCGGCGTTGCTGGAACAACTGCGTGGCGAGGCCGGTGCAGGCAACAGCCTGACCCTGGAAAACGGCCAGGGCTGGAATGGCAGTGGCCTGGCCTACCTGACCCAAGGCGAAAGTGGCGTGCAAGGCAGCCAGCTGCTGGGCATCGAAGCGCGGGTCAGCAGCGACGAGCGTGTGCTGTGGCCACAACGCAGCACGGGCCTGTATCGCCAGGCCAGCGCCATTACCCTCGGCGCCGGGCTGGCTGATGCACAACGCCAGGCACTGGGTGTGCAAGCCCTGCACGTTTTCGAGCGCGGCGGTGCCCGTATTGCAGTGGTCGGCGTGACCGACCCGTACGCCCAGGATCAGAAAGCCTCACTCAAACAGTGGTACCAGTCTCTGCTGCCGGTATTCGAACAAGCCCGGCACGAGGCTGACCTGGTGGTGGCCATGGCCGATGCAGGCACGGGCCCCGGCCTGTGGCTGGCTGAACGGGTGCCGCAAATCGACGTGCTGTTGTGCGCCCGTGGTCAGGACCTGTGGCCCGCACCGGTCGAGGTCACCCAGGCCAGCGGTCGGCGCGTGCCGGTGCTGTTTGCCGGCTGCCGGGGCAGCGGTGCCTTCCGCCTGCGCTGCCAGCGTGTGGCCGGCCAGTGGCAGTTCGACGGGCGTTTTTTCCCGGCCTTTGAACAGCAACTGGCGCCTGCCGCGCAGCTGCGTGTCGCGCAATTGCAGGCGCAACTGCGCCAGCAACGGGCCGGCCACGCGGCCTGGCTTGACCAGCCGCTGGCCCGCGCGCCTCAGGCCTTTTGGCGCCGCGATACCCGTGGCGGCAGCTGGGACTGCCTGCTGCATCAAGCCTTGGCCGACGATAGCAGCATGCCAGTGTTGCTGCCGGGCCTGCGTTATGACTACCCGCTGGCAGCGGGGGCGGCCATTACCCGCGAACATCTGATCAGCCTTACCGGTGGCTACCCCGCGCCAGTGGTCGAGGCACCGGCCAGGCAGGTCGAGCAAGTGCTGGAAAACGCCGCTGAGCAATTGTTCGGTGACCCGTTGCTGCTGGACAACAGCCAGGACCTGCCGCGCTGGCAGGGCCAGGCCTGGAGCGTCAGCTACAGCCCGCAAGGCAAGCGCATCACGGGGTTGGAGCCGGTGCAGGGCCTGTGCCGCACCTTTGGCTTGCAATTCGAAAGCCAGGCCGGCGAGCCACTGTGGCAGCGGGTCGAGGCCTGGCTCGCCCGCCAGCCTGAGGATTGGCAACTGGCGCCGCTGCAACTGCCCGAAGTGCGTTACGTGCAGGGGCACCCAGGCTGGCACCCAAGGCAATTGGCCTCGTGATGCTCACCTCGCGTCTGCTCACCGGCGCTGGCCTGACCCTGGCCGGCTGGCTGTCTGCGCAGTGTGTGCTGCAGTTGAGTCGGCAGCCACACCCGGCCATGGCGCCTGCGGTGGCCGACAGCCCGCTGCCCGGGCTGATGGTCGGTCACTGGCAGGCGCCGCCCGACGACGGCGCCATCACCATCACTCGTCTGCCGCTGCAATACCTCGGCGGCCTCAAGGCCCAGCCATTGGCCGCCAGTGTGGTGGTGCTGCGCTACGGCGAGCAAGTGCGCACCCTGGCCCGCGGTCAGCGCCTGGCGCCAGGGATCGTGCTGCAGGACATCGACAGCGATGGCCTGATTTTCAACAACCAGGGGCGGCGTGAGCGCCTGCCCTGGCCGCCACGCCCCGCCGTGACCGGCTTCAAGCGGCAAGGATGAACGATGCCTGTTAGATACTGCATGGCGGCTGCGCTGAGCCTGGCCTTGTCCATGGCCTATGCCCAAGAGCCGGTGTTCGATGACAACGGTACGCCGATGTACGAAGTGAATTTCGTCGATACCGAACTCGGCGAGTTCATCGACAGTGTGTCGCGCATCACCGGCACCACCTTCATCGTCGACCCCCGGGTCAAGGGCAAGGTCACCGTGCGCACCGTCGACCTGCACGACGCCGACGCCATCTACGACATCTTCCTGGCTCAACTGCGCGCCCAGGGCTATGCCACCGTCGACCTGCCCAACGGCAGCGTGAAAATCGTGCCCGACCAGGCCGCGCGCCTGGAGCCGGTGCCAGTGGAGGCGGGCGGGCAGCAGGGCGAGGGCAGCGACAGCGTGGCCACCCGCGTATTCAGCGTGCGCAACGCCGCCAGCGAACAGGTACTGGGCATCCTCAAACCGCTGATCGACCCACGGGTTGGGGTTATTACACCGTACCCGGCGGCGCACCAGTTGGTGGTGACTGACTGGCGCAGCAACCTCGAACGCATCGCCAGCCTGCTGCGCCAGCTCGACCGCCCTCAAGAGGCACCGGGCAGCGGCAGCACCCAGGTGATCTACTTGCGCCATGCCAATGCCGGTGAAGTGGTCAAGGTGCTGCGAGGGCTCAGCCAGGAAGGGGCGGTGCCGGCTGAAGGCGCGGGTGAGGCAGAGGGCAAGGACCGGCCGGTGGTGCCAGCCGCCGGTGGCTCGGGCATCCGCCTGGAATACGAAGAAGGTACCAATGCCGTGGTCATGGTCGGCCCCGACAGCGAGCTGGCGGCGTACCGGGCCATTGTCGAGCAACTGGACATTCGCCGTGCCCAGGTGGTGGTCGAAGCGATCATCGCCGAGGTGTCCGACAGCAGCGCCCAGGAGCTGGGCGTGCAGTGGCTGTTCGCCGACGAGAAGTTCGGCGCCGGTATCGTCAACTTCGGCAGTAACGGGGTGAATATCGCCAGCATCGCCGGCGCCGCCGCCAGTGGCGACAACGAAGCCCTGGGCGATCTGTTGTCCACCACCACCGGTGCCACGGCGGGCATCGGCCATTTCGGCGGTGGCTTCAACTTTGCCATGCTGGTCAACGCGCTGAAGGGCAAGAGCGGCTTCAACCTGCTGTCCACGCCCACCTTGCTGACCCTGGACAATGCCGAGGCATCGATCCTGGTCGGCCAGGAAGTGCCCTTCGTTACCGGCTCCGTGACGCAGAACAACGCCAACCCGTACCAGACCATCGAGCGCAAGGAAGTCGGGGTGAAGCTGCGCATCAAGCCGCAGATCAATATCGACAACAGCGTGCGCCTGGACATCGTTCAGGAGGTGTCGTCGATTGCCGACACCAGCTCGGCCAGCGACGTGATCACCAACAAGCGCGAGATCAAGACCAAGGTCATGGTCGAGGACAACGGCCTGGTGATACTTGGCGGGCTGATCAGTGACGAGTTGAGTACCAGCGACCAGCGTGTGCCACTGCTCGGCGACATTCCTTATCTTGGCCGGTTGTTCCGCTCCGATGCCACCCGCAATACCAAGCAGAACCTGATGGTGTTCATCCGCCCGCGTATCCTGCGCGACGGGCCGAGCCTGGCGGGCCTCAGTGAAGACAAGTACCGCACCTTGCAGCAGACCACACCGCTGCAGTTGCCGGACCTTGCAGAGGGCACGCGGCTGTTGCAGGTATTCCCTGCCAGCCGCGCACGCCTGGAAGGCGGTGACTGGTGATGCTGCCCTATCGCCAGGCACGGCAGAGCGGAGTGGCCATGGCCCCGGCAGAGCAGGGCTGGCAGCTATGGCTGCGGCCCGACGCCGACAATGCCCAGTTGCAGGAGTTGCTGCGTGTGCATGGCCAGCCAAGCCTGCTCGAATACCTGGAACCTGCGCTGTTCGACGAGCGCCTTGGCCAGCTGTACCAGGCCGGCGATGCCGCCACCGAAGCGCTGATCGAAGGCATCGGCGACCAGGTCGACCTGGATAGCCTGATGAGCGAGATGCCGCGCATCGAAGACCTGCTTGAAAGCGACGACGAAGCCCCGGTGATCCGCCTGATCAACGGCCTGTTCGGCCAGGCGCTGCGGCTGCGCGCCTCGGATATCCATATCGAGACCTTCGAGCAGAGTCTGGTGGTGCGTCTGCGGGTCGATGGCCACCTGCGTGAGGTGCTGCGTCCTCCACGTGCGTTGTCGGCCATGCTGGTATCACGGATCAAGGTCATGGCCCGCCTGGACATCGCTGAAAAGCGTCAGCCCCAGGACGGCCGCATCACCTTGCGCGCGGCGGGGCGCGAAGTGGACGTACGAGTCTCGACCTTGCCCGGCATCCACGGCGAGCGGGTGGTGATGCGCGTGCTCGACAAGCAGGCCAGCCTGCTGGCGCTGGATAACCTGGGCATGCCGGCAGCGGTATTGCAGGGCCTGCGCAGTTGCCTGGCGCGGCCCAACGGCATTGTGCTGTCCACCGGGCCGACCGGTTCGGGCAAGACCACGACCTTGTACGCCAGCCTGAACAGCCTCAACGATGGCAGCCGCAACATCCTCACCGTCGAGGACCCGGTGGAGTACGCCATCGCCGGCATTGGCCAGACCGCCATCAACCCGCGTGCCGGGCTGACGTTTGCCAGTGGCCTGCGCGCCATCCTGCGTCAGGACCCTGACGTGATCATGCTCGGCGAAATCCGCGATCAGGAGACTGCACAGATCGCCGTGCAGGCCAGCCTCACCGGCCACCTGGTGCTGTCGACCTTGCACACCAACAGCGCGGTAGGCGCAGTGACCCGCCTGCGCGACATGGGCATCGAGCCCTTCCTGATCGCCTCGTGCCTGCGCGGCGTCCTGGCCCAGCGCCTGGTGCGGCGTTTGTGCAACTGTGCCGTGGCGCAACCGCTACAGGCTGCCGAGCGCGAGCTGTGGCCTGAGCTTGCGGCGTTGGGCAGCACTTATCACGCCGTGGGTTGCGAGCAGTGCCAGGGCAGCGGTTATATCGGGCGACTGGGGCTGTACGAATTCATCGAGCTGGACGCTGGGCTCATCGGCCTGTTGTACGACGGCGCCAGTGAGCTGGCCATGCAGGACTATCTGGCTGACCGGCGCCAAAGCCTGGTGGCGATGGCCAGCGATTGCCTGGCCCGCGGTGAGACCAGCCTGGCCGAAGTGCTGCGCGTGGTGCAGGGCTAAGGCATGCCGACCTATCGCTACCAGGCCGTTGACCTCGCCGGCAAATCGCACAAGGCCAGCCTGCAGGCTGACAGTGAACGCCACGCCCGCCAGCTGTTGCGCGAGCAGGGCCTGTTCGCCCGTCAGTTGCAGCGTCATGAAGCCGGCAGCCGACAACCCCGACGCCAGCGCCTGAGCCGCGCCCAGCTGTGTGAGCTGACCCGTCAGCTGGCCACCTTGACCGGGGCCGGCATTCCCTTGGTCGATGCCCTTGCCACCCTTGAACGGCAACTGCGTCAGCCTGCCTTGCACAGTGTGCTGGTGGCCTTGCGCGGCTCGCTGGCCGAAGGCCTGGGCCTGGCCCGCAGCCTGGCCCGGCAGGGCGCACCGTTTACTGGCCTGTACTGCGCGCTGGTCGAGGCCGGCGAACGTTCCGGGCACCTGGCCCAGGTGCTGACCCGCTTGGCCGACCACCTGGAGCAGGTGCAACGCCAGCAACACAAGGCCCGCACAGCGCTGATCTACCCCGCTGTGCTGATGGGTGTGTCGCTGGCCGTGGTGATTGGCCTGATGACGTTCGTCGTGCCCAAACTCACCGAGCAATTCGCCCATGCCGGGCAAAGCCTGCCGCTGATCACCTCGTTGCTGATCGGCCTGAGCCAGGGGCTGGTGCACGCCGGGCCGTGGTTGTTAGGGGTGGCGCTGTTGCTCGGGGGGCTGGGCGGCTGGCTGCTGCGCAAACCGCACTGGTGCCTGCGTCGCGACCAGCTGCTGCTGCGCCTGCCGCGTATTGGCAGCCTGCTGCAGGTGCTGGAGAGCGCGCGTCTGGCGCGCAGCCTGGCGATTCTCTGTGGCAGTGGCGTGGCCCTGCTCGAAGCCTTGCAAGTGGCCACCGAAACCATCGGCAACCGGCGTATCCGCCTGGCCATGGAGCAGGTGCGCCAGCACGTGCAGGGCGGCACCAGCCTGCACCGTGCGCTGGATGCCAGCCAGCAATTCCCGCCGCTGCTGGTGAACATGGTTGGCAGCGGCGAGGCCAGCGGCACCCTGGCCGACATGCTCGAGCGCGTGGCCGACGACCAGGAGCGCGGCTTTGCCCGCCAGGTCGATACCGCCATGGCGCTGTTCGAACCCCTGATGATCCTGGTGATGGGCGCCGTGGTGCTGTTCATCGTGCTGGCGGTGCTGCTGCCGATCATGCAACTCAACCAGGGCCTGCAATTGTGACGACAAGGAGTATTGCCATGCAGCATCGACGTAACCGCCAACGCGGCTTCACCCTCATGGAAATCATGGTGGTGATCTTCATCATCGGCCTGCTGATTGCCGTGGTGGCGCCCAGCGTGCTGGGCAACCAGGACAAGGCCATGAAGCAGAAGGTGATGGCCGACCTGGCCACCCTGGAGCAGGCGCTGGACATGTATCGCCTGGACAACTTGCGCTTCCCCAGCAACGAACAGGGCCTGGCCGCGTTGGTCAAAAAGCCGGCTCAGGAGCCGCTGCCTCGGACCTGGCGCAGTGATGGCTACGTGCGTCGCCTGCCGGAAGACCCGTGGGGCACCCCGTACCAGTACCGCATGCCCGGCGAACATGGCCGGGTCGATGTGTACTCGTTGGGCGCCGATGGCCTGCCGGGCGGCGAAGGCCAGGATGCCGACCTGGGTAACTGGGCGCTGTAACGGTGCGTCATCAGCGCGGCTTCAGCCTGATCGAACTGTTGGTGGTACTGGCCATTGCCGGGCTGATGACCGGGCTGGCGGTGGCCGGTCTTGGCAACGGGCAGGCCAGTGTCGAGCAGGCCCTGCAACGGCTGGCGGTCGAGGTCCGCAGCCAGGCCGCGCTGGCCCGGCATGCGGGGCAACTGCGCGGGCTGCGCTGGAATGGCCAGCGCCCGGAGTTCGTCCGCCGCGAGGGCAATGCCTGGGTGGTCGAAGCGGTCCCGCTCGGCGACTGGCCCATGGGCCTGCACCCGGACTGGCCGGCCAGCCCGCAACCGCGCGTACTGTTCACGCCGCATGGCTGGGCGCAGGCGGGTAGCGTGCGCTGGCGCTGGGCCGATGGCAGTCAGCAATGGGCCTGGAGCCGCACCGATGGCATGTGGGTAGTGCCATGAATCAAGCACAGCGTGGTTTCACTCTGCTGGAGGTGACCGTAGCCCTGGCAATCGCTGCTGTGCTGGCGGTGATCACCAGCCAGGTACTGCGCCAGCGGCTGGCAGTGCAGGACAACCTGCAACAGCACCGCCTTGGCCTGTTGTGCGCGCGTGAGCTGCAAGCCCGCTTTGCCGTCGAGCAGTACTGGCCCGCCGAAAACCAGGTAGCCGGCGAGCTCGGCCAAGGTGGCCAACTGTGTCACTGGCAATTGCAACTGCGCCGCACCGGCGTGCGAGACCTGCGCCGTGGCGAACTGCAATTGTTCGCCGACCGTGACCAGCGCCTGCCACTGGGCCAGTACACCGTGTTTCTGGAGCGCCCATGAAACACCGCCAAACCGGCCTGACCCTGATCGAACTGATGGTCGCCCTGGCCCTGACTGCCGTGCTCGGCATCATGCTCGCCGCGCTGGTCAATGGCTGGCTGAAGGTTCGCGAACGCCTGCAGGACACCACTCGGCAAACCTCGGTGCTGGACTTTTGCCTGGCCCTGGAGCGGCGCTTCGACAGCCCGGTGCTGCGCCGTGTCTACGACCAGCGTCTGCCGCTGGCCAGCCGTTGGCTGGACTGGCAGCCCGCCAGCAACCAGTTGCTGTGGGTCGCCAGCACCGGCCTGCCGGCAGCCGAAGGTGGCTCGCGCCTGCAACGCCAGCGCCTGCGGTTCGAGGCCCGCGAGCAACGTCTGTTGCTGGAAAGCTCGGCGGACTTGTACGCCGCTGTCGCCCCGCGCTGGGTACAGCGCGAACGACTCGACCAGGTCAGTGCCATGAACGTTCTGTACTACCAGGGCGGCCGCTGGCTGGCCTGGCCTTCTGACCAACCGGTGCACCCAGGCCGTGGTGTGCGTCTGGAACTGCTGCGTGATGGAGCCCCCTATGTCTGCACCTTCGCCCTTCCATGGGGGCGCTCATGAAACTTGAATGGCGGCGGCGTACGCCGGCCCAGGCGTGGCTGCTGCTGCGCCCGGGTGCTGTCTGGCACTGGGCACTGGTTCAGGACGGTATTTTGCAAAGCGAGGGGCAGGGCGAGCCACCGGCCAACCCGCAGGCCCATGTTGCGCTGGTTCTGCCTGCCGAGGCGTGCAGCCATTTTCGCGTGCCGGCCCCGCCCGGGCTCAAGCGCGAAGAGTGGCCTTTGCTGCTTGAGGATCGCTTGCTGCAGGCCCCGCATGAGGTGGCCTGTGCTTGCCTGGCCCGTGAACCCGGGTACCTTCGTCTCTTGGTAGTGGCGCGTCAGCAGCTGGATGACTGGCGTGGCCAATGTGCCGAATGGGGCTTGCAGACGGTACGTTGCTGGACGGAGCTACAGCTGCTGCCATCACCCGAGCCAGGATGCGCCTGGCAATGGCAACGTACCCCCGGCATGTCGCTCTACAAAGGCTTGGCCGAAGATGGACAGGAGCACTGGCTGGCGTGGCCTGATGCCTTGGGTGGCGTGCCGCAGCCACCGTGGGCAGGGCTGCACAAGACATCGCTGAGCGGCAAGTGGCCAACCGTATTTGCGCCGCTCGACACAATGCCCGGCCTGTTCGACCGCGCCCGCAAGGTGCGCTCGTTGCCGGCGGCGTCTCGCCAGCAGCAGCGGCTGCTGGCAGCTTGCCTGGTGCTGGCCACCGTTTGGGGTGGCCTGTGGTTGAGCCAGCAATGGCGTCAGGCACAACTCTGGCGTAGCCAGGTCATTGCCGTGACCGGGGAGCAGGCCAGCCCTCGGCACGCGGCACAGGCCCTCAAGCGCCTGCGCGAGAGCGTACTGCAGCAGCAACTGCGTACACGTCAGCTCGACGACCTGCAGGCTCGCTTGCAGACCTGGCTGCGTGACAACCCCGGCTTGCGCCTGCAAGCGGTGCGCTTCGATGGTCAGCGTTGGCACCTGCGCCTGGAGGGCGAGGGCAGTGCGCCGCCATGGCCTGATATGGCGGCTGCCGCTGGCGCCACAGTGCAGGTTCAAGATGGCCAAGTGATCTTCGACCTGGGAGCAGCCTCATGAACCGCGACTGGCTGCAGCGTCATCGCATCACGTTCGCCTGGGGACTGATCGCCCTGCTGCTGGCCTTCCTGGCCCTGCGCGAAGGCGTTGCGCAATGGCGCGTGCTTGGCCAGTGGCGTGTGCTGGCCGAACAGGCGGCCAGCCTGCAAGGCGGGCCCGGTTTGAACCTGGAGCGGCTACGTCAGTCGGCTCAGGCCCGTGGGGTCGAACTGATCGAAGTCGATACGCAAGGCAAGGCCTGGCAACTGCGCGGGCAGGTGGCCGATGAGCGCATGCTGCAAGGCTGGGTGCAGAGCCTGCGTGCAGAAGGCGCATTGCCGTTGCAATGGGGGCTGGAGCAGCAGGGCAAGGCTTTGCGATTCGACCTGGTGGTGCAGCCATGAGCCGCAGTGCAGCAATGGCCTGGGTGCTATTGGTATTCGTGCTCACGCTGTTTATCGAGCTTCCGGCCAATTGGGTGGTGCGTGCGTTCGGCCTGCCGGTACGCGATGTTGGTGGAAGCCTCTGGCAAGGGCAGGCCCAACAATGGGGGCCGGTCGGGCCTTTGCGCTGGACGGTGCAGCCCTGGCGCTTGCAGGCCAATGCGCAAGTGGGGTTCCAGGGCCAGGCCTGGCAGTTGCGCGCAGAAGGCTGGCCTTGGCAGTGGCGGCTGGAGGCATCAGCCAAGGGGGCTTTGGCGACGGTCTCGACGGATTATCGCCTGGCCGGCCAGTGGCAGGGGGGGGTGAGGATGCAGGGGGCAGGGCGCCAATGCCAGGCCAGTGAAGGCCGCGTGATCGTAACCGACCTAGCCCTCAGCGACCCTTGGTCCCTGGGCCTTGGGCACGGCTGGCTGGAAATGGATTGCCGCAGTGGCTGGCATCTGCGCGGGCAGTTGGCGCAGCAAGGGCAACATCAACTGACCGTGGACGCCGACCTGCCAGGACGCCGGGCGCAGGTGGTGTTCCAGCTGCAGCCTGAAGCGCAGCTGACGCCATTGTTGCGTGGGGCCCAATGGCTTGGACCGCAGGCCCTGGCGGGGCAGCGAGACCTTCGTTGGTAAGCAACAACGTGGCGCGGCCCCCTGTAGATAGCTGTTGGCGGTCGAGCCTTTCTGAGGTGCTTGGGGCTGAACCGCTTGGTCGTATCAAAAGGGGGCATACCCGCGAAGCAGGCGGCGCGTTGCGTTGCACCGGCTGCGCCGGTGTTCGCGGGTGAACCCGCTCCTACAACGGCCTGTGCCCAACCACCGATTGGTGCCCAACCGCCGATTTGTGCCCAACCGCCGATTTGTGCCCAACCACCGATTTGTGTCCAACCGCCGATTTGTGTCCAACCGCCGATTTGTGCCCAACCGCCGATTTGTGTCCAACCGCCGATTTGTGTCCAACCACCGATTTGTGCCCAACCGCCGATTTGTGTCCAACCACCGATTTGTGTCCAACCACCGATTTGTGTCCATCCCCGATCAGTGTGGGAGCGGGCTTGCCCGCGAAGACGGCAGATCAGGCAATCACGATCACTCGTCGTCGTCGGTCCCGTTGGCCCGCCAGTAGGCTGCAGCCTTTAGCGCGTCTTCCTTTACCCCTTTCTCCAGCAACAACGCCTTGGCCTGGCGAGTCAGGGCTTTTTCCAGCGCCACCCAGGCATACAGCCGGCCTTGCGGCAAGCTCAGGTTACGCACCAGTTCCAACAAGTCTTCCTCTTGGCGACGTACCCAGATCACTTCCACCTGCGCCTTGCTTGGCAGCGGCTGGCGCTCGTGCTCGTCTTCGATCTGGATCACTGCCAGCACCTGGCGTCCCGCCGGCAACTCCTCCAGCCGACGGCCAATGGCCGGGATGGCAGTTTCATCACCGATCAGCAGGTAGCTGTCGAAAATATCCGGCACCACCAGCGAGGCCCGTGGCCCTGCGATATCCAGGGTTTGCCCAGGCGCGGCTTGCGCGGCCCAGGTAGAGGCAGGGCCGTCGCCGTGCAGCACGAAGTCGATGTCCAGCTCATGTGCCACCAGGTCGATGCGCCGTGGTGTGTACTCGCGCATGGTGGGCCGCGCGCCACCGTCCTTGCCCAGGTTACGGGCCTCGATGGCCTGTCGTTGCTCCGGCGTTTCGGCGAACAGCAGCTTGATATGGTCGTCGCTGCCCACGCTGGTAAAGCCTTGCAGCTCGGCACCCCCCAGGGTGATGCGGCGCATGCGCGGGGTCAGCTCGGTGACCCGCAGCACCTGCAGACGGCGCTGGCGGATCTCGTGGTTTACGCGGTGAATGGTGTCACTCATGGGGCGTCTCCCTGAAAGGTTCGGTGGGCCCGGAGGCGATGGCCTTGGCGGTATGGTTGAGCAGGTCACGGACCCGTTCGATTTCTTCCGCTGTCCAGCGGCCGCTGTGCATGTGCAGTGCATGGCGCAGGTTGCCGACCGCTTCATGAATCTCTGGCGGGCGGTCGTGGCCGCGCAGGGCGCGTTTGCTGACCTCGATGCGCATGCGCACGCCATCCAGGGCCACTGCCTGATCCGCCAAGGCGCTGCGGCCGGCATCGGTGATGGCGTAGAGGCGCTTGCTGCCTTGTACCTGGCCGCTGATCAGTTCGGCCTCTTCAAGGAAGTTCAGCGTGGGGTAGATCACCCCTGGGCTTGGGCTGTAGCTGCCGTCGAACAGATTTTCGATCTGGCGGATCAGGTCGTAACCGTGGCCGGGCTGCTCGGCCAGCAAGTCCAGCATCAGCAGCTTGAGGTCACCCGGGGCGAAGACACGCGGGCCGCGCTCGCCACGGGCGGGGCGCCGCTCGAAGGGATCATGAGGGGGATGTTCGCGCATAGGAATAGGGC
The DNA here is from genome assembly GCF_036961695.1 of Pseudomonas sp. CGJS7. Taxonomy (NCBI): domain Bacteria; kingdom Pseudomonadati; phylum Pseudomonadota; class Gammaproteobacteria; order Pseudomonadales; family Pseudomonadaceae; genus Pseudomonas; species Pseudomonas sp. CGJS7. Next base: position 18,278 of record NZ_JBAMDI010000016.1, read on the forward strand.
TCCGTCGTTTGCGATATATCGTAAGATATTACTCAAGATATATCTAAAGACAAGCCCTTCAATGCTGATGATTATCATCTACTGCGTCGATGTGTTCCCTGCCGGTGGCGGTGTGTGCAGGGCAACCTGTGGCGGCTTGCACTCATTCGGGTTGCCGGGCTGCAGGTAAGGCATGAGGATCGGTGCCATGCCCTTGAGCACCTGCACTGGCAGCGCCGAAGTAAATTTGAACGCTTCTGCCGTGCGGCCCGGCACGAAGGCGGTCAGCGTGCCGAAATGGTTGTCGCCGAGGAAGAACACGAAGGTGGCGGTGCGGTTCAGCGAGCGCGAGCCGATCAGCCGCCCGCCGGCGCCGAAACTCTCGATTCGGTTGTCACCGGTACCGGTCTTGCCGCCCATCACCAGCGGCGTGCCGTCCTGCAGCTTGAAACTGCCGGAAATACGCCGTGCGGTACCTGCATCGACCACTTGCGACATGGCGCCTTTGAGTGCACGCGCCACTTCGACTGGCAGAATTCGCACGCCCCGGTCCGGGTCTGTGATCAACTTGGTCTCGTAGGGTGTGTTGGCTGCAAAGTGCAGGGTGTCGATGCGCAGGGTAGGCAGGCGAACACCGTCGTTCTGGATGATCCCGACCAGTTCGGAGAGGGCAGCGGGGCGGTCGCCGGAGCTGCCGATGGCGGTGGCCAATGAGGGCACCAGGTGGTCGAATGGATAGCCCACGCGTTTCCAGCGTTGGTGGATATCGAGGAAGGCTTCGATTTCGACCATGGTGCGGATGCGGCTGTCACGGGCGCCCTGGTGGCGGCTCTTGAACAGCCAGCCGTATACCTCCTGGCGTTCGAAACGACTGGCGTTGATCATCTCGGTCAGTGTCGAGCTCGGGTTCTTCAGCAGGTAGCCAAGCAGCCACAGGTCCAGCGGGTGGACCTTGGCGATGTAACCCTGGTCGGGCAGGTCGTACTTGCCGGGGCCGTAAGCTACGTACATCTCGGACAGACGGCCATCGGTCAGTTTGCCCAGCACGACCTTGTCACCCTTGAGGTGGGCACGCACGAACGCGTTGAAGGTTTCCTGGCTTGCCTCGGGGAACAGGTAGCGGTGTACCGCCGCCAACCGTTGTGGGGTCACGCGCATGCTGTCGAGGAAGGTGTCCAGGCGTTGTTGCGAGGTTTTACGCTGGTACTTCTTCCAGAAGCGCATCAGGTAGTTGGTGCCTTCCTTGTCGGCAAAGCGCGCAAGGTACTCCTGGCGGCGCGGGTCGGCATCGTCCTTGAGCAGCGGCACGCGATTGTACGGCTGCTGGTAAGTCACGTAGCGCACCAGGTCGCGCATCAGGCGGATGAACGGCAGGTTGATCGACTCGCGCAGTGCATCCTTGAGTGTCGGGTTGCGGTTGTTGTCTTCCTTGCGGAAGTTGTTGAACACATGCATCCCGCCACCGGTGAAAAACGCTTCACCGGTGTTGGCCGAGTACTTGCGCTCGAGCGCGGCGTCGAGCATGGCGTCAAGGCTCTGGTTCTTGCTGTTCTGCGCCAGCCATTCCAGCGACCATTGCGTGATGCGGTCGAGTTCAGCCACTTCGACCTTCTTCAGCTCGGCGGCAGGTTTGCCAGCGTACTTGTCGTGCAGCTCGGCGATAATTTCAAGGTAGGTGGTCAGCACCCGCAGCTTGGCGGTTGAGCCCAGCTCCAGCTTGCTGCCTTCGTTGATGTCGAAGGGCTGGTTGGTGCTGTCGGTCTGCACCCGTACCCGCGAGCCATCGGCGGTGCGTTCGAACAAGGTGAAGCTGTAGCTCACCTGGTCGGTGGTCTTGGCAGTGAGCAGCCGCTCGCCGATCAGGCCTATCTGAGCGGCAAACTCCGGGTCGGCAAGGTTTTTCAGGTACTGGCTAACCTGCAGCTGCAGGTCGGCCTGCAAGGTACTGGTGGCTGACAGGTCGAGGCGGTCGAGGTCGTACAGCGGGCGATTGAGCATGGCCGACAGGCGGTTGCGTGCCAGGCTGATGCCCTTGTTGGTAATGATCGGTACGATGGTCGGCTGCGCGACCCAGTCGCGGTACACCGCCTTGCTGGCCAGCGCGGCATCGGCCAGCGGCTGATCGATGACCTTGTTGGCGGCGAGCACGCGGATGTGCGCGTCGGTCAGTTCGGCCAGCTCGACCCGGCCCTTGGACAAGTAATGCGAGGGGCGGCGCTGGGCAATCATCAGCGACAGCACCTGGCGCAGGGCCAGGCCACGTGCAGCCATGCTCTGGGGGTCGGTGGCGGTGGCGTTCAGGGCCTGGTTGACCTGGTCGAAGTCGGCGCCGTACCACACTCGCAGGCCCTCGGCCATGCCATGCACCTCGCCATGCCCAGGCACAGCCGACAGCGGTACGCTGTTGAGGTAGTCACGCACGATGCGCTGGCGTGCTTCGGTGGTGTCGGGGCCGCCCTGGTAGGCACGCACGCTGGCAGAAATCATCTGCCGGATTTTCTCCGCGCCCGACACCGTCAGGCCGTCGGGTGAGTGGCGATATTTCTCCAGCTGTGTGGCCAGGGTGCTGCCGCCGGCAGACTGGCCGGGCAGGGCCAGGTACTTGGCGACCTGGCTGTAGGCGGCCTTGGCAAAGCGTGGCCAGTCCACTGCCGGGTTGTTACGTGGGTCCTGGGTATCCAGCAGGTCGCGGTTTTCGATGAACAGCAAGCTGTTGACCATCACGGGAGGGATCGCTGCAAAGTCCGGGTAAAGGTGCTGGGGGTAGTTGTACTGGTACAGCGTGTCGCCGCGGCAGTCGGTGATCGACAGGCCGGCCTGGATTTTCTCGATATAGGGCGCGAACAGCCCATGATCGACGTAGTTCATCAATGCGGGTGAGAACTTCACCTGTTCGCTGATGAGGTAGTCGCGCTTGAGCAGGCGTGGCAGGAATTCACCCAGGGCGCTATAGCCCAGGCGTTTGTCGAACGGCCCGTCACCGGGGTAGATGATGGCATCGCTGGGACCGGGTTGCAGCGAATAGGTCAGTGTACTGGCCAGTTTGCTGAACTCGCGCGATTGCAGTTCAGAGGTACGGAATTCGTCATACGCGGCAACACCGATGGCTACCAGCGCCACCAGCAGGATGAGGATGATCAGCCGCCACCATAGCCGACGCTGACGGGGGGACTTGGGTTGTGGCGTCTCGGCCGGAGGTATCTCGGGTGCTTCCGTTCTGCTTGGTTCCGATTGCCACAGTGCGCCCATAATCTTCTATCCGGCCAAGTATTTTCGTCTTGCTTGTCTGAAGCTTAGACGTTGAGTGGATAGGGTGAAAAATTTGTAAGAAGAAGGAAAAAGTCATGTGGGGCTATGCGGCTTTGGTGTGGGTTCCTTCAACGGACGATGTTGCTATGGTGCCTTGGCGATTCGTGGGGCACGTTGAAGCCCCAGAGTTCTAGCCAAATTTCAGCACATATACAGTGAAAACACCTACAACGGTCTTCCTATACTGCTCGCCCCCTTCGCCCTGCCGGGCGCTCTAGTCCGGCACATGGGCCGGCCCACAAGGCCAGCCTGGCAAGCCAACGCCACGCCTATCGGCATGGTCGCGGCTGCACGAAGGTCAAATCCAATAACAAAATGAGGTTGTATTGCTATGCCAGTCGGCAACCACTCTGCCCACGGCCAGGCCACTGAAGGCGGCCCGCTCAAGCGTGAACTGGGCGAACGGCACATCCGCCTGATGGCGCTGGGCGCCTGTATCGGTGTCGGTCTTTTCCTCGGTTCGGCCAAGGCGATCGAAATGGCCGGCCCGGCCATCATGTTGTCCTACATCATCGGCGGCCTGGCCATCCTGGTGATCATGCGCGCCCTTGGTGAAATGGCCGTGCACAACCCTGTCGCCGGCTCGTTCAGCCGTTATGCCCAGGATTACCTCGGCCCATTGGCGGGCTTCCTGACCGGCTGGAACTACTGGTTCCTGTGGCTGGTGACCTGTGTTGCCGAAATCACGGCAGTGGCCATCTACATGGGCATCTGGTTCCCCGACGTTCCGCGCTGGATCTGGGCCCTGGCGGCGCTGGGCAGCATGGGCGCGGTCAACCTGGTGGCGGTGAAGGCTTTTGGTGAGTTCGAGTTCTGGTTCGCGCTGATCAAGATCGTCACCATCATCGCCATGGTGCTTGGCGGCATCGGCATCATTGCCTTCGGCTTTGGCAATGACGGTGTGGCAGTGGGGATCTCCAACCTGTGGAGCAACGGCGGCTTCATGCCCAATGGTGTGACCGGCGTGCTGATGTCGCTGCAGATGGTGATGTTCGCCTATCTGGGCGTGGAAATGATCGGCCTCACCGCCGGTGAAGCACGCAACCCGCAAAAGACCATTCCGCAGGCCATCGGCTCGGTGTTCTGGCGCATCCTGCTGTTCTACGTCGGCGCGTTGTTCGTGATCCTGTCGATTTACCCGTGGAACGAAATCGGTAGCCAGGGCAGCCCGTTCGTCATGACCTTCGAGCGCCTCGGCATCAAGACCGCTGCTGGCATCATCAACTTCGTGGTCATCACGGCGGCGCTTTCGTCGTGCAACGGCGGCATTTTCAGCACCGGGCGCATGCTCTATAGCCTGGCACAGAACGGCCAGGCCCCGGCGGCCTTCGCCCGCACCTCGAAGAACGGCGTGCCACGCAATGCGCTGCTGCTGTCGATCGGCGCGTTGCTGCTGGGCGTGCTGGCCAACTACCTGGTGCCAGAAAAGGTCTTCGTCTGGGTGACCTCGATCGCCACCTTTGGTGCGATCTGGACCTGGGTGATGATCTTGCTGGCACAGCTGAAGTTCCGTGCCGGCCTTACCACTGCCGAGCGCAAGGCACTGAAGTACCGCATGTGGCTGTGGCCGCTGAGCTCGTATCTGGCACTGGCCTTCCTGGTGCTGGTGGTGGGGCTGATGGCGTACTTCGAGGATACGCGTGTGGCCCTGTACATCGGCCCGGCGTTCCTGGTGTTGCTGACAGTGCTGTATTACACGTTCCGCCTGGCGCCGAAAGACGCGCAAGGTGTGACGAGTACAGCCTCCTGACCTGACGTGGGGCCGCTTCGCGGCCCCAGCGTTCTCTCAGGCCGCCACTTCGCTGTGCGGCTCGAAACTGTCCGCCCGGGCCAGTTGCCACATCCGCGAATAGAACTGCCCGTTCACCTCGCCGGTCAGCAGCTCGCCTGGCTTCAAGAACACATGCATCTGCGAGAACAGCTTGATTTCGGTGGCCGAAATGCGCCGCACCAGGTGCTTGGCCTCCAGTTGTGCCGGATGCTCCAGGCCTGCCGCCGCCAGCATTTCTGCCAAGGCACGCAACGTGTTGTGATGGAAGTTCAGCACCCGCTGGGCTTTGTCGGGCACCACCAGCGCGCGCTGGCGCAGCGGATCTTGCGTGGCCACGCCGGTCGGGCACTTGTTGGTGTGGCAGCTTTGCGACTGGATGCAGCCGATGGCGAACATGAAGCCGCGTGCCGAGTTGGCCCAGTCGGCGCCAATGGCCAGCACGCTGGCGATGTCGAAGGCGCTGACAATCTTGCCGCTGGCGCCCAGCTTGATCTTGTCGCGCAGGTTCAGGCCGACCAGGGTGTTGTGCACGAACAGCAGGCCTTCACGCAGTGGCACGCCGATATGGTCGGTGAACTCCACGGGCGCTGCGCCGGTGCCCCCTTCCTTGCCATCGACGACGATGAAGTCGGGCAGGATGCCGGTTTCCAGCATGGCCTTGGCGATGCCCATGAATTCCCACGGGTGGCCCAGGCAGAACTTGAACCCCACTGGCTTGCCGCCGGACAGCTCACGCAACTGGGCGACGAACTCCATCATTTCGATCGGTGTCGAGAAGGCGCTGTGGCGCGACGGTGAGATGCAATCCTCGCCCATCAGCACGCCACGGGTTTCGGCAATTTCCTGGGTGACCTTGTGTTTGGGCAATATGCCGCCATGGCCGGGTTTGGCGCCCTGGCTCATCTTGATCTCGATCATGCGCACCTGAGGGCTGCGCGCCTGGGCGGCAAAGCGTTCGGGATCGAAGCGCCCATCTGGCGTGCGGCACCCGAAGTAGCCGCTGCCCAGTTCCCACACCAGGTCACCACCGTGCTCGCGATGGTAGGGGCTGATGCTGCCCTCGCCGGTGTCATGGTGGAAATTGCCCAGCTTGGCGCCTTGGTTGAGCGCACGGATGGCATTGGCGCTGAGCGAGCCGAAACTCATGGCCGAAATGTTGAAGATCGACGCGGAATACGGCTGGCTGCACTGCGGCCCACCAACGATAACGCGGAAGCTGGCCGGGTCAGCCAGCGGTGCCGGGCGCATGGAGTGGCCGATAAACTCGAAACCGGATTCATATACGTCGATCAGGGTGCCGAAAGGTTTGTCCGAGGCTTCGTTCTTCGCCCGGGCATACACCAGCGAGCGCTGGGCGCGGGAGAAGGGCAGGGCATCGCTGTCGGACTCCAGCAGGTACTGGCGGATTTCCGGGCGAATGGCCTCGACCAGATAGCGGATGTTGCCGAGAATCGGGTAGTTGCGGCGTACGGCGTGGCGCTGCTGCAGCAGGTCGAACAGGCCGATCAGGCTGAGAATGCCTGTGGTCAGGGTGAACGGCCACAACCATTCGTGGTGGCTGAAGGGGAGGCTCGCCAAGGTGAACAGCACACAGGCGGCGAAGAAGGCATAACGACTGAGAAGTGACAGGCTCATACAGGGTCCTTGCGATGGCGCGGTCAGGCTCAGGGCCTGGGGCAAACCCCGACCATAGCCAAGTTGCCGGGCGCTGCAAAATAAAATCGGGGTAGCGAAAATCATTCTCGAGCGTAGGAGCGGGTTCACCCGCGAAAGGGCCGGTCCTGCTGACCAATTTCAACCGCCGTTCACCGTTGCCGCCGCTACCGTATTCGCGGGTAAACCCGCTCCTACAGGGGGGCGCGCAGCAGTTTTTGCCGCCAGCTTTCCTGCTCCTGTGCGGACGCCTCGACCAGATACGCGTAACGCCCGGCCATCCGCACCGCCACCGGTATCCCGTCGCGATACAGAAGCCGGTTGCCAATCACTGCCGGCACTTTCGCCCCAGGCAGCAACGAGCCGATCAGGTTCAGCGGGTCACCGGCGCTCACCACCTGCAGCGTTCCGTCCGGTTCACGTCGTCTCACTTGCCGCAGCAATACTACCGCCTCAGGCAAGGCGAACTGTTCACCGGCCAGCCCGGCAATGAAGCGCCCGCCCCGGATCTCGCCACGCGCTTCCAATCGGTGATAGCAGCGCAGCAGCTCACGCCAGGGCGGCAGTACATCACTCTCGCGCGCCAACAGCCGCCAGCAGATCACGCCATAGCGGCGCAGCAGCGTGCGGGCAATGTGCTCCAGGCGCTGGTCGTGATCCGGGGGCGCATCGCTGCGGCGCAGCAGGGCCCAACGTCCGGCATGCGCCATGCTGCTGGAAAGCGGCGGGTGACCTCGGCGGCTGTTACGTGAGCTGCGCTTGGTTGCGGGCGTGATCAGGCTGCGCAAGCCAGTGAAACTGTCCGCCCCGGCCAGGCCCGAGCCCACCAGCTCCTGCAGTGCAGTTTCCAGTTCACTGGGCAGCAGGTGTGCCTCATGTGCCAGTTCATCGAAGAACAGCGCACCCTGGGTTTTCAGCGCTTCGTGCACACGTTGCGCACGTAGGCCAAGGGCGTCGACAGCAGGTGCGGGCGCCAGGCTGCGCCACGTGTTCAACTGGTCCCGCGGCAGCAACACCAGTGGGGTACTGGTCAACGTGCTGCTCGCCACTGTTGCCGCCAGCCGGCTCCAGGCAAACTGGCCGCTTCGGCAGGCTTCGTCGAGCCAGTGCGGACTGTAGTCTTTGATACGCGCCGGCAGCAGTTCCGCCTCCCAGGCCGCTGCGGCGCTGGGGAACCCTTGTAACTGGCCCAGCACTTCGGCCACCGCCTGCGGACCACGCAGGCGCTCGTCTGGCGCCAGGTGCTGCCAATCGAACAGAAAGCGCATGAAGTCTTGCAGGCTGACCGGTTCGATCTCGCGGCGCAGGCGTTTGACCGTGTAGCGGTGGATGCGCGCCAGCAAGTGGCGTTCGCACCATTGCAGGTCAGTTGCACCTGGGCTGAAGTGCCCGCGCAGCACATAGCCTTCGGCTTCCAGGCGGGCCAGAGCCTGCTCGATATCGGTTACCGGTTTGCCCAATGGCGCAGCGATCTGCGCCAGGGTCTGTGGGCCATGGCCGCTCAGGCGGGCGCGCAGCAGTTCGCTCAGTGCGTGGTCGGGCTCAATGGGCTGGTCGAAGCCAGCGAGCCGTTCGAGCGGTGGCTCCCTGTGCGCTGTGGGGTACAGTGCCAGCAGCAGGTTCAGGCGTTCGCGGGCCAACCAGAGCTTGTAATCGGGCAGGCGCAAGGCACGCCCAGCCTTGGCCAGCTGCCTTAGCAGCAAATCCCAGCAGGGGTTGGCATCTACCTCGGCCTGACCGATGGCACCCAGGCTCATCAATGCCTCGTGCATTTCGTCGGGATTGGCCGGCTGTGGCCAGGCCTCGGCCGCGACGGCAGCAATGGCATCAGCGTCCAGCGCGCCCAGGTCGTCGCTACTGTGCACGTCGTTCCAGCGCCGGTTGAGCACCGCCTGGGTACGTCGTTCTTCCAGTGGCGCATCGTCCAGAAAGGCATAAGGCCGGGCGTTGAGAATCGCTGATGCCAGCGGCGAGGGGGCGGGCAAATCCCGGCACAGCAAGCGCACTGCACCGCTTTCCATGCGCCGCAGCAGGGCCAGCCAGCCTTCGCTGTCCATCGCCTCGTGCAGGCAGTCGTCGAGGGTTTGCTCGACCAGCGGATGGTCGGGAATCTGCCGCTCGCCGGCGATGTTCTCCAGGCAGGCGATCTGGTCGGGGAACACGGCGGCAACCAGGTCCTCACTCTTCATGCGCTGGATTTGTGGCGCCACCTTGCGTCCGCCCACAAAGCGCGGCAGTGCCATGGCCACGCCTGCATTCCAGCGCCAGCGCACGCCAAACAGCGGTGCATCGAGCAGGGCCTGGATGAGAATCGGCTCGGCGCTGCGGCTGTTCAGGTAACGCCATACTTCGTCCAGCTCGAAACTGTGGCTGGTCGACAGTGACAGCACGATGGCGTCCTCGCTGGCGGCAGCCTGCAATTCGAAGTTGAAGGTGCGGCAGAAGCGCTTGCGCAGGGCCAGGCCCCAGGCGCGGTTGATGCGGCTACCGTAGGGTGAATGAATGATCAGTTGGGTCCCGCCGGACTCATCGAAAAAACGTTCCATCACCAGCGTATCCTGCGAGGGCAGGGCGCCAAGCACTTCACGGGTGCGGGCCAGGTAGTCGAGCAACTGGCCCGCACAAGCTTCGTCCAGTTCGAAGGTCGCCTGCAACCAGGCCAGTACCTCCACCATGTCGCCGCCTGCCAGCGCCAGTTGCTGGTCGATTCGCGCCTGCAGCCGGGCCACGGCGGCAGACAGCTCGTCACTGCGCCCCGGCGCTTCACCCAGCCAGAACGGAATGGTCGGTGGCAGGCCATGAGCATCCTCTACCCGCACCCGGCCCGGCTCGACGCGCAGAATGCGATAGGAGGCGTTGCCCAGCTGGAAAATATCGCCAGCAATGCTTTCCACGGCAAAGTCTTCATTGACGCTGCCGATGTTCAGCGCCTGCGGTTCCAGCAACACGGCGTAGTCGGCGTTGTCGGGGATGGTGCCGCCGCTGGTCAGCGCGGTCAGCTGGCTGCCACGTCGGCCACGCAGCGTGCCGCTCACTGCGTCACGGTGCAAGTAGGCACTGCGCACACCCTGGCGGCCGTTGTAGCCCTCGGCGAGCATGCGCAGCAGGGCCTGGTAATGGTGCTGGTCAAGCTCGGCGTAAGGTGTGGCCTGGCGCAGGCAATCCAGCAGATCCTGTTCGTGCCAGGCCTGGTTGCTGGCTTCTGCGACGATCTGCTGGGCCAGCACATCCAGCGGTGCCCGGGGGATGTGCAGTGCGTCCAGTTCGCCCTGTCGAACGCAGTCAAGCAAGGCAACGCATTCGATCAGGTCATCGCGTGAGGTGGGGAACAGGCGCCCCTTCGGCACACCATCGACCTGGTGTCCAGCGCGGCCAACCCGTTGCAGGAAGGCGGCAATCGAGCCGGGCGAGGCGATCTGGCAGACCAGGTCAATATCGCCGATATCAATGCCAAGCTCCAGCGATGCGGTCGCTACCAGCACCTGGAGCTGGCCGCTCTTGAGCCGCTGCTCCGCATCCAGGCGCAGCGCTTTTGACAGGCTGCCATGGTGTGCGGCAACCGCCTCCTTGCCCAGCCGGTCGCTGAGGTGGCGGGTGATACGTTCGGCCAGGCGCCGGGTGTTGACGAATACCAGCGTGGTGCGGTGTTCACGGGCAAGGGTGGCCAAGCGGTCATACACCAGGCCCCAGACATCAGTGGCCATCACCGCCCCCAGCGGTACCGGCGGCACTTCGATGGCCAGGTCACGCTTGCGGGCATGGCCGATATCGACAATGGCGCAGGGGCGCCCGCTACCCACCAGAAACTGTGCCACCCGTTCGACCGGGCGTTGTGTAGCGGACAGGCCGATCCGCCGCAGCGGCTTTTTGCACAAGGCTTGCAGGCGTTCCAAGGTCAGGGCCAGATGGGCGCCACGCTTGTTCCCGGCCAAGGCATGGATTTCGTCGACGATTACCGTGTGCACATGGGCCAGGCCTTCACGGCCAGAGGCCGAGCCCATCAGCACGTAAAGCGATTCGGGGGTCGTCACCAGAATGTGCGGGGCCAGCTTGCGCATGGCGGCGCGTTCCTTCTGCGGAGTATCGCCGGTGCGTACCGCCGTGGTGATGCGTGGGGCGTTCAGGCCTTGCTCTGCAATGGCTTGGCTGATGCCTTCGAGCGGGGCCTGCAGGTTCAGACGAATGTCATTGGACAGGGCCTTCAGAGGTGAAACGTAGATCACCAGGGTCTGTGCAGGCAGTTCGCCCTGGTGCTTCATGCCTTCACGCAGCAGCTCATCTAGCACGGCCAGAAAAGCGCTCAGGGTCTTGCCTGAACCGGTCGGCGCGGCCAGCAGCATGGATTGCCCGGCGTGGATCAACGGCCAGGCCTGAGCCTGGGCATCGGTGACCGTGGCGAAGTGGCGGCGGAACCAGGTGCTGACGGCAGGGTGGAACAGCTCGAGCACCGGGTGGTGTTTGGCGGGCAGGTTCATGTGTTGTTTATGGAGGGTGTGCAACAGGTTGGCAAGGGGCCGCTCGTCTGCCAGGCCGGTACAGGAATAACCGGCCTTGTCAGGCCAATGACCCCATGGGATCCTCGCGGGTCATTTTATTCAGCGAGCCCACCCCATGCCCAACATCATCCGCATCGCCGCCGCCCTGCTGATCGACCCTCAGGGCCGCACGCTGCTGGTGCGCAAGCGTGGCACCGAGGCTTTCATGCAGCCAGGCGGCAAGATCGATGCCGGTGAAACGCCGGTGCAGGCGCTGGTGCGCGAGTTGCAGGAGGAACTGGGCCTGCGCATCGACCCGGCTCAAGCCATGCACCTGGGCCAGTTCAGTGCCCCCGCCGCCAACGAGCCAGGCTTCGAAGTGCAAGCCGAGCTGTTCCGTGTCGACAGCGCCGCTGCCGTGGTGCCGGCCGCAGAGATCGAGGAGGTGGTCTGGCTGGCAGCAGATCAGGCACCCGCCATGCCACTGGCTCCCCTGACCCGCGACTTGATCCTGCCGCTGTATCGCCAGGCGCTCAACGCACCGCGCTGACGCCGTCGAGGGTGGCGAACGAGGTGTCCTTGGCTGTCAGCAAAAAATCGCGCATGTAGGGGGCATCGAGCATGTCGGTGCGTACGGCGGCATAAAGCGTGGCAAACAGGCCTTTCTCACCCAGGCGTTTGCCCTTCACATAGCCGCGCGAGCTGTACTCGTGCAGCGCCCAATGCGGCATGCCGCATACACCACGGCCGCTGGCCACCAGTTGCATCATCATCACCGTCAGCTCCGAGGTACGCACGGCGGCTGGCTCGATATCGGCCGGCTCCAGGAAGCGGGTGAAGATGTCCAGGCGATCGCGCTCCACCGGGTAGGTGATCAGCGTCTGGTCGAGCAAGTCTTGCGGCACGATGTAAGGCTTGCTGGCCAGCGGGTGCTGGTTGGCCACTGCCAGCATCGCCTCGTAGGTGAACAGCGGCACATAAGTGATGCCTGCCAGGTCCACCGGGTCGGAGGTCACCACCAGGTCAAGGTCGCCGCGGGCCAGGGCCGGCAGCGGGGCGAAGGCAAAGCCCGAGGCCAGGTCCAGTTCCACTTCCGGCCAGGCATCACGGAACTGGTCGATGGTCGGCATCAGCCACTGGAAGCAACTGTGGCATTCGATAGCCATGTGCAGGCGTCCGGCAGTGCCTCCGGCCAGGCGTGCGATGTCACGTTCGGCACTGCGCAGCAATGGCAGGGTGGCATCAGCCAGTTGCAGCAGACGCAGCCCGGCGCTGGTGAAGCGGATCGGCTTGGTCTTGCGCACGAAAATCGGGAGGCCCAGGCGCTCTTCAAGCTCCTTGAACTGGTGCGACAACGCCGACTGGGTCAGGTGCAGGCGTTCGGCGGCCTCCACCAGGCTGTCGGCCTCGCGCAGGGCATGAAGGGTTTTCAGGTGACGGATCTCCAGCACAGATAACTCCGGGGTATGGAATAGAGGAACCAGGTAATGAGTTGAGTTTCTCTCATGATGCTACATCTGTCGACTGGGCGATCGTCGCACCGCCTGGCGGGAGTCATGAAACTGTCACCGAACTGTGGCAGCGCGCCCGAACAGAATTCATCAGACTCGCGCTCTACTGGGGATCTGCATTCTGGTGTTTCTTTCATGCGGGCTTTTTGGTTTTTCCTTTTCTTTCTGTTCAGCGCACCGGCGAGTTTCGCCGAACAGCGCTGTGACGCCCATGTGCCGGTGCAGCGTGCCGAACTCGGTGCCGTCAGCCTGGTGTACCAGAGCGTCGGTGCGCCACGCGACCCGGCCTTGCTGCTGGTCATGGGCTTGGGCGGGCAGCTGATTCATTGGCCAGACGACGTGGTCGAAGCATTGTGCCGCCAGGGTTTTCGGGTGATCCGTTATGACAACCGCGATGTCGGCCTGTCACGCTGGAACCAAGTGCCACCGCACGCCAACCTGACGCTCGAACTGTTGCGTTACAAGCTGGGCCTGCCCGTGTCGGCGCCCTACACGCTGACTGATATGGCCGATGACGGCTTGCACCTGATGGACGCGTTGGGCGTGCGCCAGTTTCATGTATTGGGGGTGAGCATGGGCGGCATGATTGCCCAGCACCTGGCGGCGATGGCGCCCGAGCGTGTGCGCAGCCTGACGCTGGTCATGTCCAGTTCAGGGGCGGCGGGGCTGCCGGCGCCGGACCCGGCGCTGGTGCAGTTGCTGGCCCGGCGCAGCGCACCGAACCGTGAAGTGGCAATCGAGCAGCAGGCCGACCTGCTGGCGGCCTTGGGCAGCCCTGAGGTACGGGACGACCGCGAGGTGTTGCTGCACCAGGCGGCGCAGGCCTACGACAGGGCGTTCAACCCTGACGGGGCCAAGCGCCAGATCATGGCGATACTGGCCGAGCCGAGCCGCGTCGAGTTGCTCAACCAGTTGCGAGTGCCGACCCTGGTCGTACACGGCACGGCTGATCCGTTATTGCCGGTGATGCATGGCGTGCACCTGGCGGCGCATATCCGGGGCAGCCAGTTGCGCTTGATCCCGGGGCTGGCGCACCGTTTCCAGGAGCCGTTCAAGGCGCCGTTACTGGGGGCGGTGTTGCCTTATTTGCAGGCTCACAGGCAAGAGGTCACGCACATCGCAGGGCTCTGAATCGGCGCCGATTTCGATCAGTGCATCCGCACCCACACAGTCACCAGCACGGTCGCAGCGATCAGCCAGGCCACCGTGGCCAGCGCCATCGAAGCCTCGAGGCGCAAGCGGTCGACCAGTACATACAGGGTTGCCAGGTACACGAAATACGGAATGATCGACCACATGCCAAACAGGATGGTGGTCTTCAGGTCGGCAATGCTGCGCCCCTTGCCGACGATGTAGTGGGCAATCAGGGCGAAGGTGGGGAACAGCGGCACCAGCCCTGCGATGTAGTAGTTGCGCGTTTTCGACAGCACTGCCAGCAACAGCACCACGCCTGCGCCCAGGGCCGCTTTGAATACCAGGTCCACGTTGTTTTCCAGTTTGGGTTCAGTCAGGCGAGGCCGTATTTTTTCACTTTGTCGAACAGCGTGGTCTTGGCCATGCCCAGCTCCTGGCTGGCCTGGCTCAGGTTGCCACCCGTGCGTTGCAGGGCATCAGTGAGCAGGTTGCGTTCGAATGCTTCCACCGCCTCGGCAAAAAGCAGGCCTTGGTTGGCACCACCGCTGGGGCCTTTCTTGAACGCTGGCAGGCCGAGGGCATAGCGTTCGGCCACGTTGCGCAACTCGCGCACGTTGCCTGGCCAGTCGTGGGCCATCAGGCGCGACAGGGTCTGGCTGTCCAGTGTCGGTGTTTCCCGATCAAAGCGCAGGGCCGACTGCTGCAGGAAATGTTCGAACAACTGCAGGATGTCTTCACGGCGCTCACGCAGCGGCGGCAGCTCCAGGGTGACCACGTTCAGCCGGTAATACAGGTCGCTGCGGAACTGGCCGCTCTGGCCCAACGCATCAAGGTCCGCCTTTGTCGCGGCGATCACCCGGCAATCCACCGGGATGCTCTGGTTCGAGCCCAATCGTTCCAGGGTGCGCTCCTGCAGCACGCGCAGCAGCTTGATCTGCAGGTTGATCGGCATGCTCTCCACTTCATCGAGGAACAGCGTGCCGCCATTGGCGTGTTCGATCTTGCCGATGCGGCGTTTGCCGGCACCGGTGAAGGCGTTGGCCTCGTGGCCGAATATCTCGCTTTCAAACAGGTTTTCCGGCAGGCCGCCACAGTTCAGCGCCACGAACGGGTGGCTATGACGGCGGCTGAAGTCGTGCAGGCAGCGTGCGACCAGCTCTTTGCCGGTGCCGGTCTCGCCTTCGATCAGCACGTTGGCTGAGGTGTCGGCGACGTTGGCGATCAGTTCGCGCAAGTGCTCCATGGCCGGTGAGCGACCAATGATGCGTCCTTCCAGGCTGCTCTGTTCGGCCAGCTGGCGGCGCAGGGCCACCACTTCGCGTGACAGCCCGCGCTGTTCCAGCGCGCGGCGTACCACGTCGACCAGGCGCTCGGGGGAGAACGGTTTTTCCATGAAGTCGTAGGCGCCGTTACGCATGGCGCCAACGGCCATGTCGATATCGCCATGGCCAGTGATCAGCACCACCGGCAGGCTGCGGTCACGGGCCTTGAGGCGATTGAGCAGCTCCAGGCCATCAATACCCGGCAGGCGGATGTCGCTGACGACAATGCCGGCGAAATCGTCGCCGATGCGTTCCAACGCCTGTTCGGCGCTGCCTACGCCCTCGCAGGCGATATCCTCCAGGGCCAGCGCCTGCTGGCAGCCGAGCAGCACATGCGGGTCGTCTTCGACGATCAGGACGGTAAGAGGCGCTTGGTTCATGGATGCTCTGCCGATTCGCTAGGGGGTGAAACCAGAGGCAGGGCCAGGACGAAGGCCGTGCCGCCGGTGACGGGATGCTCGACGTTCAGGCTTCCCTTG
The DNA here is from genome assembly GCF_036961695.1 of Pseudomonas sp. CGJS7. Classification (NCBI taxonomy): domain Bacteria; kingdom Pseudomonadati; phylum Pseudomonadota; class Gammaproteobacteria; order Pseudomonadales; family Pseudomonadaceae; genus Pseudomonas; species Pseudomonas sp. CGJS7. The sequence goes on from NZ_JBAMDI010000016.1 coordinate 33,911, forward strand.
GCGGCGGCGGCAAGGCTCGCCGACAGGGTCAGGCCCAGGCCCAGGCCATGCTCGCCCGGTTTGGTGGTAAAGAAGGGTTCGAACAGGTGCTTGCGCGCTTCGGGGTCGATACCGTGGCCGTTGTCGCGCACCTGCAAACGGTACTTGTCACCCTGCAACTCGCCTTCCAGCCATAGCTCAGGCTGCGGTTGCGCGGCCATGGCGTCAAGGGCATTCCCGATCAGGTTGACCAGAATCTGCTCCAGGCGGGTCTGGTCGATGGCCAGTTGCTGGTCCTCGAACTGGTGGTGCAATTGCAAATGACAGGCACTGATGCGGTTGGCCAGCACCTGCAGGGTGGCCTCTACTGCCTTGGCCAGTGAAGCCTGGCCGCTGTCATCGCCGCGCCGGGCGAACGAGCGCAGGCTGGCGGTGATGCGGCCCATGCGGTCGATCAGGTCATTCATGGTGCGCAGGTTGGTGCTGGCGGTTTCCAGCGCCCCGCGCTCGAGGAAGCGCACTGTATTGCCAGACAGGGTGCGCAGCGCAGCCAGTGGCTGGTTCAGCTCGTGGGCAATGCTGGTGGACATCTGCCCGATGGCGGCCAGCTTACCTGCCTGCACCAGCTCATCCTGGGCGTGGCGCAAGGTCTGCTCGGCATGCCGGCGCTCGCGAATCTGGCCCTTGAGGCGTTCGTTGCTGGCGCGCAGGTCGGCGGTGCGTTCGGCAATCCGCCGCTCCAGCTGGCTGTTGGCCTCTTCAAGGGCTTCGCGCGCCGCCAGGCGGGTGGCGATCACTTTGCGCCGCTCGTTCCAGGCAATGCCGAGGATCGCCAGCAAGGCAAAGGCAACGCCCACCAGAATGCCCTGCACCATGGATTCGCGACGCAGGTCCTGCAGTGGGGTCAGCAGGGTGAAATGCCAGGGCGTGTCGACCAGGCGTCTGGTTTGCGCCAGGTAGGCCACTTCGTGCGGTTTGCCATGAGCGGTTTCGGTGTTGGCCGGGAAGGTCAGTTTTTCCACACCATCGGCCAGGGTCTCCCGGGCCAGGGGCTGCAATTCGTTCAGCGGCCACCAGTAGTACTGCAGACTTCGCGCCAGGCGCTCCTTGATTTGCGGGGTCAGCGGGCGCACCGACTTGAGGCGCCGGGCCGGGTCGCTGGAGAGAATGATGATGCCATTCTCGTCACTGACGAACGCCTCCAGGCGGGCACGCTGCCAGCGCTCCTCGAGGGTGTCCAGGCGCACCTTGATCACCGCAACGCCTATGATCTTGCCGTGCTCCTCAAGCCCATGGGCCAGGTAATAGCCAGCCTCGCCCGTGGTGCTGCCGATGCCGTAGAACCGCCCTGGCTCGCCGCGCACGGCAGTCTGGAAGTAGGCGCGGAACGACAGGTCTTCACCCAGGAACGAGTCGGCATCGCGCCAGTTGCTGGTGGCCTGTACCCGGCCATTGGTGTCGAGGACGAAGATGGCCCGACTGCGACTGCGACGGTTCAGGCCTTCAAGGTATTCGTTGACCGTCTGGCGTGAGGCGCCGTCCGGGTCGGTGAGCAGGTGCGAGACGCTGTCTTCCAGCTCCAGCAGGCTCGGCAAGTAGGTGTACTTGCTGATTTCGCTTTCGACCGTGCGTGCGTGCAGCTCCAGCTGGCGTTCGCCGTTTTCGCTGAGGGTGCGGATACCATTGCTCTCGCTGATCAGGTAGCCAGCCATTCCCAGGCCGACCATCAGCAGGATGATCAGTGGTGGTAACAGCAATTGACGGATCAGGCGGGAATTCACGGCAGGCTTGGCAGGGCGAAGTAGCGAGGGATCGCATTTCATCACAGTGGCCTTGTTACGACCAGCTTCCGCTGCCTGGTGGGTCCCTGGCAGCGGAAGCTGTGGCCGGGTCAGTGCTGCAGGATCTTGCTGAGGAAGTGCTGGGTGCGCTGGTCGCGGGCGCTCTGGTCACCGAAGAACTCTTCCTTGGTGCAGTCTTCGATGATGCTGCCCTTGTCCATGAAGATGACCCGGTTGGCGACTTTGCGGGCAAAGCCCATCTCGTGGGTTACGCACATCATGGTCATGCCTTCGTGGGCCAGTTGCACCATCACGTCCAGTACCTCGCTGACCATTTCCGGGTCCAGTGCGGAGGTGGGTTCGTCGAACAGCATGACGATCGGGTCCATCGCCAGGGCGCGGGCGATTGCCACGCGCTGCTGCTGGCCACCGGAGAGCTGGCCGGGGTGTTTCTTGGCATGGGCACTGAGGCCTACACGCTCGAGCAGGGCCAGGCCCTTCTTGGTGGCTTCCGCCTCGCTGCGGCCCAGTACCTTGCGCTGGGCAATGGTCAGGTTCTCGGTGATGGTCAGGTGCGGGAACAGCTCGAAGTGCTGGAACACCATGCCCACGCGCGAGCGCAGCTTGGGCAGGTTGGTCTTCGGGTCGGCAATCGAAGTGCCATCGACCACGATGTCGCCCTTCTGGAACGGCTCCAGCGCGTTGACGCACTTGATCAGGGTGGACTTGCCCGAGCCCGACGGGCCACAGACCACCACCACCTCACCTTTCTTGACCTCGGTGCTGCAGTCGGTCAGTACCTGGAAGTCGCCGTACCACTTGTTGACGTTCTTGATGGAAATCATACGGTGATCCTTTTTTGCAGGCGCTTGACCAGCCACGAAGCGGAGAAGCTGATGAGGAAGTAGACGACGCCGGCGAAGATCAGGAACTCATGGGAGCGCCCGATGATGTCGCCGTTGGAGCGTGCCGAGTTGAGGAAGTCGACCAGGCCCACGGTGTATACCAGCGAGGTGTCCTGGAACAGGATGATGCTCTGCTGCAGCAGCAGCGGGGTCATCTTGCGGAAGGCCTGGGGCAGGATGATCAGGCGCATGGTCTGCGCGTAGTTCATGCCCAGCGCTTGTGCGGCGCCCATCTGGCCCTTGGAGATCGACTGCACACCGGCGCGGACGATTTCGCAGAAATACGCGGCCTCGAACATCATGAAGGCGACCACGCAGGAGGTGAAGGCACCCACCGGGGTATCCTCGCCGGTGATCCAGCGCAGCACGAACGGTACCGCCAGGTAGAACCAGGTGATCACCAGCAGCAGCGGGATCGAGCGGAAGTAGTTGACGTAGGCGCCGGCCACGTTCGACAGCAGTTTGCTCGACGACAGGCGCATCAGGGCCAGGATGGTGCCCAGCACGATACCGCCGATGACTCCCATGACCATCAGTTTGAGGGTCATGACCATGCCCTCCCAGAGGGCAGGCAGGGCGGGGATGATTTCGCTGAAATCCATTTCCATTTACTTGCCCCCCACGGAGATCAGGCCAGGCACGGCGACTTTCTTCTCGACCATGCGCATGAGCAGCATCAGGCCCATGTTCAGGGTGAAGTAGATCAGCGTGGCCAAAGTGAACGCCTCGAACAGGTTGGCGGAAAACTCTGCGGTCTGTTTGGTCTGCGCCAGCAGCTCCATCAGGCCGATCAGCGACGCCACCGAGGAGTTCTTGAATACGTTGAGGAACTCGGAGGTGAGCGGCGGAATGATGATCCGGTAGGCTTGCGGCAGCAGCACATTGTTGTAGATCTGCGGGAGGCTGAAGCCCATGGCGCGGGCGGCTGCTTCCTGGCCTTTGGGCAGCGCCTGGATACCGGTACGCACTTGCTCACAGACGCGCGCGGCGGTGAACAGGCCCAGGCAGATGACCACGCTGATCAGCGCCGAAGTGGTCGGGTTGAGGTCCTGCTTGAACCATTCCTGCAAGCCTTCTGGCAGCAGGTCCGGTACCAGGAAGTACCAGATGAACAGTTGCACCAGCAGGGGCACGTTGCGGAACAGTTCCACGTAGGCGGTGGCGATACCCGATACCAGGCGGTTCGGTACGGTACGCATGACACCGAGGAGCGACCCCAGCAGCAGCGCGATGATCCAGGCGGTGATGGCGATGGCGATGGTCCAGCCCAGGCCGGTGATGTACCAGTCCAGATAGGTTTCGCTGCCCACGCCGGTGGACTTGAAGAACACGCCCCAGTCCCAGTTGTAATTCATCGGGATTTCCCCTCAGACGGTTGTTTCACGGGCACCTTCGAGCATCCGGGGGCGCAAGGCGCCCACGGATGAAAGGTTAGACACTAATGAGTGGCCTGCAGAATTGATTCGTGCTCGTGAGCACCAGGCCACTATTTACTGAGGATCAGGACTTCTTCTCGTCCGCAGCCTTGTCGGTCGGCTCGGCGATCAGTTTTTTCAGCTCGTCGCTCATCTGGAAGTTGAGGTTCAGACCTTTAGGCGGGATCGGCTGCATGAACCACTTGTCATAGCTCTTGTTGACTTCGCCCGATTTGAAGTAGGCAACGATGGCGTCGTCGACCGCTTTCTTGAACGCAGCGTCATCCTTGCGCACCATGCAGCCGTAGATTTCGTACGACTGAGGGGTACCGGTGATGACCCAGTCCGCTGGCTTGCGCGCCTTGGCCATTTCACCGGCGAGCAGGGCGTCGTCCATCATGAAGGCCACGGCGCGGCCGCTTTCGAGCATGTTGAAGGCTTCACCGTGGTCCTTGGCGGAAATCACGTTCATCTTCATCTGCTTGTCGGCGTTCATCGCCTTGAGGATGCGCTCGGAGGTGGTACCGGCGGTGGTCACCACGTTCTTGCCGGCCAGGTCCGGGAAGTCTTTGTATGCCGGCTGACCGTCCTTGACCTTGGTCAACAGGCGGGTACCGACTTCGAAGATGCCGACCGAGAAGCCAACCTGTTGCTGGCGCTCGACGTTGTTGGTGGTGGAGCCGCACTCCAGGTCGACGGTGCCGTTCTGCACCAGCGGAATACGGGTTTGCGAGGTGACCAGGTTGTAACGGACCTTGATGTCCGTGCCCAGTTGCTTTTTCAGCGCGTCGACGACGGCCAGCTGGATGTCATGCGAGTAACCGACGGGCTCGGGTTTGCCGGCCAGGTAGGAAAATGGAATGGAGGAGTCGCGGTGCCCCAGTGTGATGGTGCCCGATTCCTTGATCTTCTTCAGGGTGCCGGTGAGCTCCTCGGCCATGGCCGGCGAAGCGATGACTGCAGCCGCGATGGCTGCGCCCAGCAATTGACGAACGATACGCATCAAATTTTCCTCGACGTGTTTGTTTTTTTTATGGAGCCGTTGGCGGACTCTTCGTTCAACGAATACAGCAAGAAGCGGGTGCATTCGGCTACCAAGTGTAGAGCATGACTCGTGCCAAGCCCTGCTGTCGACCTTAAACCACTGGTATTGCTCGTGCTTGACAGTCTCGATCTCTCTTCGGGGTTCGCCAGGCCGAATAAACAGCGATTGCTCGTTCGGTTATCCGAACGCATGGGCAGCCACCTATCCCGGTATCGCTTGCGGTAACTATGCAGTGCGCGGCAAGGGCGCAGACGTAGTGAGCTTTGCTCTTTGCCTGGAGAGTTCCACAGATGTCACTGCACCGGCTCCCGAACGATTCCATCGATAGCCTGATCGCCCAGAATTTGCCTGGATGGCTAGTCGACCACGCCCAACCGGAAAGGCTCGATGCGTTACGTAATGCCCTGAGTCGCCAGGCGCACTGCAATGCGCGGCTTGGCCCGATCCTCCAGGCCATCCCTTCTTTGCAGGCCTACGCAGCAGCGTTGCTCAAAACGAAACTGCGCAAGAGCGGCTTCAGCAACCCGGACGTGACGGGCTGGAGGGTACGGGTCTCGCAGCGGCTGTTGCTGCCCAGCGCTTCGCCTGTGCTGCTGCGGCCCACCTATGTTCGTCGCTCCAGGCGGTCATTGCTGGAGGCGGCGCTGCATAACTATCATCGCAGGGAGACACGCCCCGGGCTCACTCTCAAAGGTGAACTGGTCGATGGCAACGGTAACCGCCTGCCGATGAGCTTCCACGCGTTTGCCTCCGCATGTCGCGAGGTCGACGCAGGGGGCAAGTACCAGGCGTTGCTCACCCACCATCTACAGCCTGAAGATGGCCCGGAGGATGAGCCGGGCCAGGCCGTTTCCCGCTTGCACGGGCTGTTCGAAGCGAGTTTCAAGGCCCATTTCGAGGTGGCGATGCGGGTCGCTGCGTTGAAACAGGACATTGACGAGCGCACGTATTTTTTTCTGTTGCCACTTATTGCCGAAAAGCCGGTGGTACCTGCGCTGGTGGGCACTGTGGTGCCCCGGCAGTTGTACCTGCTGGGCCGCCCGGTTCAGGGCGTGCTGACGCTGGAAGTGCGTTCCTCCGCTGATGGCGCAGTGGAGTCGGTGGTGCTCTGGATACCCGATGACCCTCATCAGCCCGTCTCCCGTCATGCCAGCTGGGATGCACTCGACAACTACCTTGGAAAGCGCTTCCGTGCGCCGGCCTATCGGCGCTTTTTCGCACGCTTCATTACCGAGCGTGAGCGCATCAATTTCTATCGCGTATTGAACGAGCGGGTCGCACAGGCATCGACAGCGGGGGTGGAACTCGACGCCCGTTCTGCACCGATCACTGACGCACCGTTCGTACACCTGCGTCGGCAATGCCTCGCCAAGATCAGGGATGACGCCAGGGTGCTCGCCGTGCCCACCGATGTCGAAGATGACGAAGACCGTGAAGCGCGCATGCAGGGCTACAAAGAGCTGGGTTTGAATGTGCTGAACGTGGCGGGGGCGTTCGTGCCTGTGCTTGGCGAAGTGCTGCTGGTGGCAAACGCGGTTCAGATTGCTGACGAAGTTTATGAAGGGTATGAAGATTGGCGCATGGGTGACCGCGAAGGGGCGTTGAACCACCTGTTCAACGTTGCTGAAAACGTTGTGGTCGGCGGGATGATCGCAGCCGGCAGCCAAGTGGCCGTGCGTGCTCTTGAGCGTCTGGCCTTCGTGGATGACTTGGCACCGGTGTGCACCTCCGCCGGCAAGGTCAAGCTCATGGCCACGGATCTACCCGGTTACGATGCCCAACCATTGCGTGGTGCTGGCGCACAGGAATGGTTATGGCACCTCGATGAGGGCCGTTATCGGGTGATGGAGGATCCGCAGGATGGTCGCGCCAGGATCCTGCACCCTGGTCGTCCCAGTGCCTATCGCCCTGTGATCGAGCAGAATGGCGCCGGTGGCTGGCGCCATGAACTCGAAGCTCCACAGTACTGGGAAGGGCGGGCCAATCTGGTACGCCGTTTGAGTACGCCCCTGGCAGAGCTACCGGAACCGACATGTGACTACCTGCTCCAGGTGACAGGGCTGAGTGAAGCGCAGATTCGCCGTTTGCACGTCGAGCACATGGGCGCACCTGCACGGTTGCTCGATGCCCTGGAGCTTTATCAGGCACATGAATTACACCCGGACTTCAGCGCGCCGCGACTGGCGCAGTACGTTGCTGATCGGCAAGTGCAGCCCAATGGCATCGAGCGGATATTGCGGCGCACTTTCCCCGGCCTGTCGGCTCGCTGTACCCGTGAGCTGCTTCAGCAATGCAGCGGTGCGCAGCTCGATACGCTCAGCAACGCGCAGCGGATCCCTTTGGCAGTGGCCGAGCGTGCACGATGGTCGCTGCGCGAAAGCCGTCTGGACAGGGCCTGTGCCGGTTTGCGCCTGCCGCGTTGCGTCAATCCGGACACCGAACGCCTGGCTTTGGGCTTGCTCGAGCGTCAGCTGAAATGCCCGGACACCCTGCGCATCGAACTGCGCGAAGGTAGCCCGAGTGGCCGGTATCTGGCCGGTATCGGCGCCGAGTCTGCGCAGGATGTACGGTGTATCGTGCGCCGCGGCGACGGCTACCGCTACGCCGGTCAAGGCACATCCGGCCCCTACCTGGCGGCACTGTTGGCGGCGCTGGACGAGACGCAGACAGCCGATCTCGGCGATGCCGCTGTCAGTCCAGGCGCCCTGGGCTCGTTGCTGATCGAGGCCGCTGCCGCTGATCGTACCCAAGCGGCTGAGCTCTGTGGCATGCCGCGTCTGGGCGTTGGCCTGCGACCCCCGACCCGTTTCGGGGATGGGCGTATCGGGTATGCCTTGAGTGGGCGAGGCGAGAGCAGTCGGCGTGCCATAGGGCGTGGTATTCACCAAGTGTTTCCGACGATGACAGACGGGGAGCTACAAGCCTATCTGCTTGACCTCATGGAGCGGCGAGTAGGGTTGTGGGAGCACTACAGCCAGCTGACGGGGCAGTTGGCGCGCCTGCGTCAGAGCCTGCGCCAGTGGCGCAGGGATGCCAGTAACCCACTGGACGCGCTACGCCGCCGTCGGGTCGCTACTGCCGTACGGCGAAGCTGGCGGCGCAAGATAACCGACGAGGCCGGGGACTACGCGCTGATCATCAGCGGAGAGCGTATCGGGAGTCTGCCCGAATTACCGGAGGGGGTGAGCTTTGATCATGTGCGACGGCTGATCCTCAGTGACCTGGGCCTTGGTGAAATCAATGGGGACTTTCTTCGACGCTTTCCCAACCTGATTGAGCTCGACCTGTCCGGCAATCGCCTGACTGCGATCCCTCACGGCATTGAACATATGCCCCGCCTGCGGCAGCTAAACCTGCGCCGCAACAGCGTGATAATGGATGAGGCCGGTGAATTGCGTCTTGCCGGGATGAGTGCGCTGCGGTACCTGGACCTCAGCCACAACCCGTTGGGAAGGGCGCCGGTACTGACGCGCCTGGGCAATTTGCGTGAAGTCAACTTGCGCTCTGCTGGCCTTGAGGCGTTGCCTGAGCGGATTTCATTTCGTGCCCACATAGACTTGCGAAACAACAACATTCGCACGCTGCGCCGAGAGTTGCAGCAGCTGCGCCTGCAGGTGCACCAGTTGTCCTTGCACGATAATCCACTTGGCGAAGCTGACGCATTACTGCTTGATGAGGCACGAGGTGTAACCCCAGGGCAGTGGGGGTCAGCGTCCGCACGCCATCGCGCCATTGACAGTGACCTGTTCAATACCTGGGCCAACAGCACAGCCGACGCTGAACGTGATCGCCAGCAGGCCATATGGACAGCGCTGCTTGAGGAACCGCACTCAGATGGAATGTTCCGCTTTCTGGCAGACTTCGTTCACGGCGAGGACTTTGAGCAGCACCCTGGTCATTACCGCAGCCGAATCTGGCGAATTCTGGAAACGTGTGAGCAGCACGAGCAGTTGCGTCATCAGTTGTTTCTCGAGGCATCTGGTCCCCGCAGTTGTGAAGACCGGCTGCTGCTGTTGCTGGAGCAGATGGAGCTTGGGGTTCTGGTGCTGCGCGCCGTCGAAGATGCTCATGGCAGCCGGATGGAAGCTCGTTTGCTAAGCCTGGCGCGTGGTTTGTTTCGCCTGGACGAGGTCGACCGCCACGCGACGTTGCACGTGCAACGCATGCATGCCGAGCACGCCCCACATATCGATGAAATCGAGACAAGGCTGTTTTACCGACAGCGGCTTGCGCGTCCATTGGGCTTGCCGATCGAGCTCGACGAAATGCACTACCCAAGTTTTGCAAACGTGACCACCAGCGACCTGCTGCGGGTCCAGGACGCGGTTTTGCAAAATGAGTCGACAGATGCCCTGATTGCCTCGTTGGCACAGCGGCCTTTCTGGGAGCAATACGCGCGCGAGTTTCATGCGCAGCGATTTGAAGATCTGGTACAGCCACTGCACCAGCGTATGGAGGCCCTGCAGGCTCAGGTAGATGAGCAAGTGATCAGCGAAAACGAGTTTCTGCAACGCTGTGAAGCACTGAAGGCTGATTTCGATCGCAGCGAGCGGGCATTGCTCGCGCGTTTGGCGCGTGAAGCCTATGAGCGCTGGGCGAGTACGCCCCCTTGACGGATCAAGAGGGCTTCACCGTCGGTATCAGGCTGCGCGGCTATTCGCGCGCACCTTGCGGGCTTGCTGCAGATACGCCTCCAGGGCCATCTGCTCCTGTGCGGTCAGCGACAGGCCCAGCTTGGTGCGACGCCAGATAATGTCAGCGGTTTGCTCAGCCCATTCCTCCTCCAGCAGGTAGTCCACCTCACGGGTGAACAGCCCGGCCCCGATAGCCTGCCCGAGGTCTTCGGGGCCGTGAACGCCATCGAGCAGTCGCCACACACGGCTGCCATAGGTGAGCACCCAGCGTTTGGCCAGGTCGACAGGCAACCAGCCGCAACGCGCAAGTATGGCATCGATCAGCGCCTGTACCGTTGTCATGCCCTCTGCGCCCGGTAGTGGCGCACTGGCGGTCCAGGGGGCGCGCATCTGGGTGAAGAAGGGCTTGAGTTCAGCCATGGCCGATTCGGCCAGCTTGCGGTAAGTGGTGAGCTTGCCGCCGAACACCGACAGCAGCGGTGCCTGGCCAACCTCTGCCGAAAGGGCGAGTGTGTAGTCCCGGGTCACCGCCGAAGGGTTGTCCGACTCGTCGTTGCACAGCGGCCGAACGCCGGAGTAGGTATGCAGGATGTCGGCTTGGCTCAGTTGGTGGTTGAAGTGCTCGTTGACGACCTTCAACAGGTAATGTGTTTCCTGCTCGGTAATGGCGACCGCGGCCGGGTCGCCGCTGTATTCCCGGTCAGTGGTGCCGATCAGGGTAAAGCGGTCCAGGTACGGGATGCAGAAGACGATGCGCTGGTCTTCATTCTGCAGAATGTAGGCATGTTCGCCTTCATACAGGCGCGGCACGATAATGTGGCTGCCCTGGATCAGGCGGATGCCGTAAGGTGCATCGAGCTTGAGGTCGTCCTTGATGAAGCTGGCCACCCACGGGCCGGCGGCGTTGACCAGCGCGCGGGCATGGATCGTCTGGAGGCTGCCATCGGCGTGCTGTAGCTCTACCTGCCACAAGCCCTCTACACGTTCGGCGCGCAAGCAGCGGGTGCGGGTGCGGATATGGGCGCCAAGCTCACGGGCCGCCATGGCGTTGAGTACTACCAGGCGGGCGTCATCGACAGCGCAGTCGGCGTATTCGAAGCCGCGGGTGATTGCCGGCTTCAGCGGGTAGCCCGGGCCAAAGCGCAGGCTGCGCGAGGCGCCCAGGCGCTTGCGCTTGCCCAGGTGGTCGTAGAGGAACAGGCCGGCGCGGATCATCCATGCAGGGCGCAGGTGCGGGCGGTGCGGAAGCACGAAGCGCATAGGTTTGACGATGTGCGGCGCCTTGGCCAGCAGCACTTCGCGTTCAGCCAGGGCCTCGCGCACGAGGCGAAATTCGTAGTGCTCCAGGTAGCGCAGGCCACCGTGAATCAGTTTGCTGCTGGCTGACGACGTGTGTTGGGCCAGGTCGTCTTTTTCGCAAAGGAAGACCTTCAAGCCGCGACCAGCGGCGTCGGCAGCGATGCCCACGCCATTGATGCCACCGCCGATTACGGCAAGGTCATAGCAGTTGGCTGTTGGGGGCTGGGACGAAACTGGCTGGGACACGGGCAAGGCCTCCTGAGGCTATTCACATCGAATGTGAACATTGATGTTCGTTTGCGAAAATATTAGCGCAACAGAACGCCGGTCGCCAGTCAGTCTCTATAGAAAAAACTGATCAAATGACAATGAAGTGAACATTTACGAAAATTCAGGGGGTACGGCTTGGGTGAGGGGGCGCTTGCTCACGCAGACACCAAAAGTCTGGCGGCATGCACCCACCAGCCCTCACACCACCTCAAGCCTGATCTTGTTCTGGTTCAACAATTGGGTAAGGGCCGGGGTCGGTGTCCGGTCGGTCACCAGGCAGTCGACCAAGTCGATCGAGCCCAGGCGCACCATGGCATTGCGCCCGAACTTGCTGGAATCGGCGGCGAGGATCACTTGCCGGGCATTGGCAATGATGGCTTGCGATACCCGCACTTCCTGATAGTCGAAATCGAGCAGGCTGCCGTCCTCGTCGATACCGCTGATGCCCACCAGGGCGAAGTCGACCTTGAACTGGTTGATGAAATCGACACTGGCCTGGCCGACAACACCACCATCTCGGCGCACCGTGCCACCCGCCACCAGCACTTCGAAATCGTCCTTGGCGGCCAGGATCGCCGCCACATGCAAGTTATTGGTGATGACTTTCAGGTGGCTGTGGTTGAGCAGCGCCCGTGCGATCGATTCGGTGGTGGTGCCGATGTTGATGAACAGCGACGCATGGTCGGGAATCTGCCGGGCTACGGCGTCGGCAATGCGCTGCTTTTCGTCACGCATCTGGTCGGCACGCATGGCGTAGGCGGTGTTCTCGATGCTCGAGTCGTAAGCTGCGCCGCCGTGGTAACGGCGCAGCAGGTTGAGCTCGGCAAGCTGGTTGATGTCGCGTCGAATGGTCTGGGGAGTGACAACGAACAGCTGCGCCATTTCCTCGATACTGACATAGCCGCGTTCGCGTACCAGTTCGAGGATTTGTTGTTGGCGGGGGGGCAGATTCATGGGCGGTCCTTTGGGGCTGCCGGACAAATTCTGCAATGATGCCGTAGGAAGGGGATGACGGCCAGTAGACGATTGGGGCCGCATGGCGGCCCCAACAGCGATCATGCCTCGTGATCTTCCCAGTCACGGGTACGCTCGACCGCCTTCTTCCAGCCGGCATACAGCTTTTCTTTCTGCGTTTCGTCCAGTTGCGGGCTGAACTCACGCTCGATGATCGCCTTGTCGCGCAGCTCGTCCAGGCCACTCCAGAAGCCACAGGCCAGGCCTGCCAGATAGGCGGCGCCCAGCGCCGTGGTTTCGCGCATCTGCGGCCGCTCCACGCAGGTGCCGAGGATGTCGGCCTGGAACTGCATGAGGAAGTTGTTGGCCACGGCACCACCGTCCACGCGCAGCTCGGACAAGCGCTGGCCACAGTCCTGCTGCATGGCGTCGAGGACATCGCGGGTCTGGAAGGCGATGGACTCCAGTGCGGCGCGGATGATGTGGTCCACCTTCACGCCACGTGTCAGGCCGAACAACGCACCACGGGCATACGGGTCCCAGTACGGGGCACCCAGGCCGGTAAAGGCGGGCACCAGGTACACGCCATTGCTGTCCTTGACCTTGCTGGCGAAATACTCGGTATCCAGGGCGTCGTTGACGATCTTCAGTTCGTCACGCAGCCATTGCACGGTAGAGCCACCATTGAATACCGCGCCTTCCAGTGCATAGGCCACCTCACCACGCGGGCCGCAGGCAATGGTCGTGAGCAGGCCGTGGGACGACTTCACCGCCTGGTCGCCCGTGTTCATCAACAGGAAGCAGCCAGTGCCGTAGGTATTCTTGGCTTGGCCCGGCTCCACGCACATCTGGCCGAACAGTGCCGATTGCTGGTCGCCGGCGATACCGGCGATGGCTATGCCGCTCTTGGTGTGGCCGTAAACTTCCGAGGATGGGCGCACCTCAGGCAGCATCTGCCGCGGGATGCCCAGGATTTCCAGCAGCTTGTCGTCCCACTGCAGGCTGTGGATGTTGAACATCAGCGTGCGCGAGGCGTTGGTGTAGTCGGTGACGTGCACCTTGCCGCCGGTAAATTTCCAGATCAGCCAGGTGTCGATGGTGCCGAACAGCAGTTCGCCACGCTCGGCGCGTTCACGGGCGCCGTCGACATTGTCGAGGATCCATTTCAGCTTGGTGCCGGAGAAATACGGGTCGGTGACCAGGCCGGTGGTTTCACGAATGTAGTCTTCATGGCCGTCACGCTTGAGCTGAGCACAGATCTCGGTGCTGCGGCGGCACTGCCAGACAATGGCGTTGTACACCGGACGCCCGGTTTCCTTGTCCCATACCACCGTGGTTTCGCGCTGGTTGGTAATGCCCAGCGCGGCGACCTGGGCGTGGCTGATACCTGCCTGGGCCAGGGCCTCGACCATGGTCGCGCTTTGTGTGGCGAAAATCTCCATCGGGTCATGCTCGACCCAGCCCGCCTGCGGGTAATGCTGTGCGAACTCGCGCTGGGAGGTACCCACAACATTGGCGTCACGGTCGAAAATGATCGCCCGCGAACTGGTGGTACCCTGGTCCAGGGCGATGATGTAGTTCTTATCCTGGGTGTCTGTCATGGTCGTAGGCCTTGCAAGAATAGGGGGTCAGGGCTGTGCGTGATGGTGGCATCAATTGGCTTGAGTATCGCCCTGGCGAATGTCATTTGTCTCAGGGGTCGCGGCGGGCGCCATTGGCAGGTTGCGTGCAATCAGGCCGCGATAGCTCGCTGCACCCAAGCAGGCGCCAAGGATCGGTGCAAATACCGGAACCAGGAAATAGGGAATATCCCGCCCGCCAGTGAAGGCGATTTCGCCCCAACCGGCCAGGAAGGTCATGAGTTTTGGCCCGAAATCGCGGGCCGGGTTCATCGCAAAACCCGTCAATGGGCCCATGGCGCTGCCAATCACTGCAATCAGCAGGCCGATCAGCAGCGGGGCCATGGCGCCGCGCGGCAGGCCGTTGTTGTCGTCGGTCAGGGCCATGATCACGGCCATCAGAATGGCAGTAATCACCACTTCGACCAGAAACGCCTGGCTGGTGGACAGCGACGGGTGTGGATAGGTGGAGAACACCGAGGCCAGCTCCAGGCTGCCTTCGCTACCGCGCAGCATGGCGTGGGCTTGTTCGAAATCGAAGAACAGGTTGCTGTACAGCGTGTAGACCAGGGCCGCGCCACAGAATGCGCCGCATACCTGGGCCAGCATGTAGAAGGGCAGCTTGCGCTTGTCGAACCCTGCGAACAGTGTGAGGGCGATACTCACGGCTGGGTTCAGGTGCGCACCGGAAATACCGGCGGTGAGGTAGATGGCCATGCTGACGCCCACGCCCCAGATGATACTGATTTCCCAAAGCCCGAAGCTGGCGCCGGCAACCTTGAGCGCGGCGACGCAGCCGGTGCCGAAGAAGATGAGCAGGGCGGTGCCGAGAAACTCGGCCAGGCATTGGCTGGACAGTGTGGGTTGGCGCAGAGCAGTCGTCATGTATGACCTCGTTTTTTTTGTTGTGAGGCGCGTGGCGCTCGACAGCAAAACCCGGTGTCTATCCCCATTGACCCCGGGTGATGTAGGAAATGCACCTTAAAAGGGCATCGTTTATTCAGAAACGAAAAAATATAGACAAGAAACGCTGATGTCAAAGGTCGAAAGTGAACGGTCAGTCACGATAAGGTCGCTAGAATCAGCTGCTGATCCCTGTACTAGACGCGCGCGATTGCGGTGCGGTGGCTGGGATGTGGGAATTGTCCTAAAGTAGCCGCCGAGTCGTCCCTGACTGGAGCCCTTGCATGACCCCCGCCCTAGACCTGTTGAAGAAGCACCGTGCCGAGCATCGTGTGCACAGTTATGAACATGACCCGAAGTCGGCGTCGTACGGCCTGGAGGCGGCAGAAAAGCTCGGGCTCGACCCGCAACAGGTGTTCAAGACGTTGCTGGCAAGCAGCGAGAAAGGGGAATTGCTGGTAGCGGTTGTGCCTGTGGTGGGTACCCTGGACCTCAAGGCCCTGGCCCATGCTGCCGGGGTGAAGAAGTGCGAGATGGCCGACCCGGCGGCGGCGCAGCGGGCGACCGGTTACCTGGTGGGCGGCATCAGCCCGCTGGGGCAGAAGAAGCGCCTGCGGACCTTCATTGATGACTCGGCGCAGAATTTTGCAACTATCCATGTCAGCGCCGGCAGGCGTGGCCTGGAAGTGGAGTTGGCCGCGGCGGTGCTGGCGGAGTATACGCAGGGCACATTTGCCGGGATTGGTCGAGGCTGAGAACAGGGGGCCGCCAAGCGGCCCCCTGGCGCTTGAGTCAAGTCGCCGAACTGTATCGACGCACGCCGTTCTCCTGGCGTGGCAACTGTGCCGCAACGCTACCCGGTACCGGGAATAGCACGAGGTGATCGGCCTTCACTGCAATTTCCACATTCTCACCGACCTCGTGGTCATCATGGCTAGGGAAGATCGCTTCGAGCTGGCTACCGGTGGGCAACTGCAGGCGGTAGAGCGTGGATGCCCCAAGGAAACTCTTGCCCACGATGTTCGCCAGGAGCGCGCTGCCAGGTGCATGCACGATATCATCCGGGCGCAGCAGTACATCCACCGAGCTGCCCGGCGCCATGATGTAGGCGCGGTTACCGCGCAGCTCACCCACTTCGGTATTGACCGCCTCGTGGCTGCTCATTTGCCCACGGATGAAGTACCCCTGGCCGATGAAACTCGCCACGAATGGCGTCTGCGGTTCGTGGTAAAGGTTATAGGGCGTGTCCCACTGTTCCAGGCGGCCTTCCTTGAAGACGCCGACCTGGTCGCTGACGGCAAAGGCTTCTTCCTGGTCATGGGTGACCAGAATGGCGCTGGTACCGCGGCTTTTGAGAATGTCGCGAACCTCATGGCTCAGGCGCCGGCGCAGCTCCACGTCGAGGTTGGAGAATGGCTCGTCAAGCAGCAGCAGTTGCGGCTCGGGCGCCAGCGCCCGGGCCAGGGCGACACGTTGCTGCTGGCCGCCAGACAGCTCATGCGGGTAACGCCCGCCCAGCCCGCCGAGTTTGACCAGCTCCAGCATCTCTTCGATGACGGCGGCCTGGCGTGGGTGTTTGGCGATACCAAAGGCAATGTTCTGCGCCACGGTCAGGTGCGGGAATAGCGCGTAGTCCTGAAATACCATGCCGATGCGGCGCTTTTCCGGTGCCAGGGTGAAGCCAGCCCGGGAAATGACTTCGCCAGCCAGGTGGATTTCACCTTCGTGCACCGGCTCGAAACCGGCGATGGCGCGCAGGGTGGTGGTCTTGCCACAACCGGATGAACCCAGCAGGCAACCGATGTCGCCTGCGTTCAGGTGCAGGTTGAGGTTCTGGACGATGCGCTGGTCGCCATAGCCGCAGGCGAGGTTGCGCAGGTTGAGCAGTAGGGGTTGACTCATGCGTGGTGGTAAGCCGGTTCTACAAGGAATTCGAGAAGCGCCTTCTGTGCATGCAGGCGGTTTTCAGCCTCGTCCCAGGCGACCGAGCGTGGGTCGTCGAGCAGGTCCTGGCTGATTTCCTCGCCACGGTGGGCGGGCAGGCAGTGCATGAAGAGGACATCGGGTGCAGCCAGGTCGAGCAGTTCGCGGGTGACCTGGTAAGGCGCAAAATGCGCCAGGCGCCGTGCAGTTTCCTCCTCCTGACCCATGGAAGTCCAGACATCGGTGACCACCAGGTGTGCATCACGCACAGCTTCCCTGGCATCCCGGATGATCTGCACGCGGTCACCGCCCAGTGCCATGAAGCGTTGATCCGGCTCATAGCCTTCGGGGCAGGCGATGCGCAGCTGGAAATCGAACTGCCTGGCGGCTTCGATATAGGAGTTGCACATGTTGAAGCCATCGCCGATCCAGGTCACGGTCTTGCCCTGAATCGAGCCGCGGTGTTCAACGAACGTCTGCATGTCGGCCAGCAGTTGGCACGGGTGCGATTCGTCGGACAGGCCGTTGATCACGGGCACACGCGACTTGGCGGCGAACTCGGTCAGGGTGCTGTGGGCGTGGGTACGGATCATCACCGCATCAACCATGCTCGACAGCACGATGGCGCTGTCACCAATCGGCTCGCCGCGGCCCAGCTGGGTGTCGCGGGGCGAGAGGAAGATGGCCTGGCCGCCGAGCTGGATCATGCCGGCCTCGAACGACACACGGGTACGGGTCGAGGACTTTTCGAAGATCATGCCCAGCACACGGTTCTTCAGCGGTTCGAACAGCACGCCTCGCTTACGCAGGTCCTTCAGCTCGATGCCGCGGCGGATCACCCCGAGCAATTCGTCGGTGGTGAAGTCCAGCAGGGAGAGAAAGTGCCTAGCGCTCATGAGTGACTACCTTATCTGCAACGGTATGCAGGTCGACCGTATGGTTTTTTTTGACAACGGGGGTGACCTGCGGCGTAAGCCGCACGGGGCGGACGAAATAGGGAAAGGCGCAATACTATAAGTAAATGTCGCCTGAAGCCAAGGGGGGGAAAAGCGGCGTGATTGCAAAGGGTGTTGCAAAGGGTGTCTTTACCCGTTGGCCGTGCTGTTCTTTATTTGCTACAGACGGTTGTACACGGCTTGCTGGCAATTTGGCAAATGGCTGTCGTAAATCGTGCGCATGATGTCGGTGGATTCACGCGGCGAAGCGCACTGGCCGCGGGGCGGGGGCGGGCGCATAGTCACTGTTCGACAACAACAAGGCAGAGGCGGCCATGACCAAGACCCTGCATCACCGTGCCTGTCACCTGTGCGAAGCGATCTGCGGGCTCAACATCGAAGTCAGCCATGAGGAGGACGGGCGGGCGCTGATCAGCTCGATCAAGGGCGACCCCCTGGACCCGTTCAGCCGTGGCCATGTCTGCCCCAAGGCCGTGGCGTTGCAGGACATCCAGAACGACCCGGACCGCCTGCGCCAGCCCCACAAGCGAGTCGGCGAGCATTGGCAGGCCATTGGCTGGGATGAGGCTTTCGCACTGGCTGCCGAAAAGCTGTGGGCGGTCCAGCAAGCCCATGGGCGCAATGCCGTGGCGGTCTACCAAGGCAACCCGAGTGTGCACAATTACGGCTTGATGACCCACAGCAACTATTTCCTGGGCCTGCTCAAGACCCGTAACCGTTTCTCTGCCACGTCCGTAGACCAGTTGCCCCAACACCTGGTCAGCCACTTGATGTATGGGCATGGGCTGCTGCTGCCGATTCCGGACATCGATCACACGGGGTTCATGCTGATTCTTGGCGGCAACCCGCTGGCCTCCAATGGCAGCATCATGACCGTCCCGGACGTGGAGAAGCGCCTTAAGGCCCTGCGGGCGCGTGGTGGGCGCCTGGTGGTGGTTGACCCGCGGCGTAGCGAAACGGCGGCAATGGCTGACCGCCATTTGTTCATACGCCCTGGCGGTGATGCAGCCCTGTTGTGCGGCTTGCTCAACACATTGTTCGAAGAAGGCCTGGCACGGGGCTCGCACTTGCCGGTCAGCGGCCTGGAGCAGGTGCGCGAGGCCATTGCGCCGTTCAGTGCCGAGGCCATGAGCGCCCAATGTGGTATTGCTGCAGCGGATATTCGCCAGCTGGCACGCGACTTCGCCGCTGCCGGGCAGGCCGTGTGCTACGGCCGCATGGGTGTCTCGACCCAAGCATTCGGTACCCTTTGCCACTGGCTGGTGCAACTTGTGAACCTGGTGACCGGCAACCTCGACCGTACAGGCGGCGCGTTGTGCACGGAGCCTGCCGTCGACCTGGTGGCAACCACCTCGGGCGGCCACTTCAACGCCTGGCAGAGCCGTGTGTCGGGCTTGCCCGAGTACGGCGGCGAGCTGCCGGTGGCTGCCCTGGCCGAGGAAATGCAAACGCCGGGCGAAGGGCAGGTGCGCGCCCTGGTGACAGTTGCCGGCAACCCCGTGTTGTCCACGCCGAACGGCCGCCAGCTGGATGCGGCGCTGGAGGGGTTGGAGTTCATGCTCAGTATCGACCTCTACATCAACGAAACCACCCGCCATGCCGACCTGATCCTGCCCTCTACCTCCGCGCTGGAAAACGACCATTACGACAGCACCTTCAACCTGCTGGCAGTGCGCAATGTCACGCGCTTCAACCGGGCGATCCTGCCCAAGCCGGAGGGAGCACTGCATGACTGGGAGATCTTCGTCGGCCTGGCCCAAGCGTTTGCCAAGCGTGCCGAGTTGGCGTTGAAGCCGACCTGGTCGCCTGCGCAGATGATTGATCAAGCCCTGCGCAAAGGGCCCTACGGTGAAGCAACGCCTTGGCGGCTCTCCCTGGCAACACTGGACGATCACCCGCACGGGCTTGACCTGGGGCCGTTACGCAGCAACCTCGCTGGGCGCCTGGCGACTGCCAGCAAGGCTGTCGAAGCCGCCCCCCAGGTTTTGCTGGACGACCTGCACCGCCTGGCGCAAATGACGCCGCCGGTGCCGGGCGAGCTGCTGCTGATCGGGCGGCGCCATGTGCGCAGCAACAACTCGTGGATGCACAACTTCCATCGTCTGGTGAAAGGCAAGCCACGGCATCAGTTGTTGATGCACCCGCAAGATTTGCAGCAGCGGCAACTGCAGGATGGCCAGCGCGTGCGCATCCGTTCGCGTACCGGCTCCCTGGAGGTCGAGGTGCAGGCCTGCGAGGACATGATGCCCGGTGTGGTCAGCTTGCCCCATGGTTATGGTCATGGGCGTCAGGGCGTGCACCTGCAGATCGCCCAGGCGCAACCCGGCGTGAGTGCCAATGACCTGACCGATGAGCGCTTTAGGGACCAGGTTTCCGGAAACGCTGCGCTCAATGGCGTACCCGTGCAGGTCGAGGCCGCTTGAGGAACGGCAAGGCCGAGCACAGCGCTCGGCTTTCCGATACAATGCGACACCGTGCCGACGACTGTGTCGGATAGTTCAGCCGAGGTGCTACATGGATATCATCGAAACGATCAAAGAGCAGATTGCCAACAACACCATTCTGCTTTACATGAAAGGCTCGCCGAATGCCCCGCAGTGCGGCTTCTCTGCGCGTGCATCGCAGGCCGTGATGGGTTGTGGCGAAAAGTTCGCCTACGTCGACATCCTGCAGAACCCGGAAATTCGCGCCAACCTGCCAAAATACGCCAACTGGCCGACCTTCCCGCAATTGTGGGTAGCCGGTGAGCTGGTTGGCGGCAGCGACATCATGCTGGAAATGTTCGAGAAGGGTGAGCTGCAAACCCTGATCAAGGAAGCGGCTGCCAAGGCCAAGGCTTCTGAAGCCTGATCTTCCGGCAAGCATGAAAAAACCCGCTGATCGCGGGTTTTTTCATGGGGCGAATAGTTACTCTTCGCCCATCTGCGACTGCAGGTAGTTCTCGATACCGATCTTGTCGATCAGCCCCAGTTGGGTTTCCAGCCAGTCGATGTGTTCTTCCTCGGACTCGAGGATATCTTCGAGCACGTCACGCGAGCCGAAGTCGCCAGCGGTTTCACAATGGGCGATGGCGGCCTTCAGGTCGACCAGGCCTTGCTGTTCAATCTTCAGGTCGCACTCGAGCATTTCCTTGGTGTGCTCGCCGATCAGCAGTTTGCCCAGGTCCTGAACGTTAGGAATACCTTCGAGGAACAAAATACGCTTGATCAATTTGTCAGCGTGCTTCATTTCATCGATGGATTCTTTGTACTCGTGCTTGCCGAGTTTGTTCAGCCCCCAATCTTCGTACATGCGTGCGTGCAGGAAGTACTGGTTGATCGCGACCAGCTCGTTTCCGAGGATCTTGTTGAGATGCTGGATGACGCTTACGTCGCCTTTCATGTCGGGTTCCTGCCCTGTAGAAGTGTGTCAATCCACTGAAGTTTGAGCCCGATACTTAGGTGTGTCAAACCTAAGTTCTTGAATACTAAGTGAAAATTAATAGGAATAAGAATGTTTGTGAACCGCGTTGCAACGCTAACTTGTTGAATTTCGGGCATAAAAAAACCGGACACTAGGTCCGGTTCTTGAAATTCTGCGTTCAGGCAGCGGTAAATTCGACGGGGTAGGGCAGGGCTGCCTGGCTGACCTGAAGCTCGGTCAGGGTCTCGCGGACCACCTGCTTGGCCACGCAGGCGCATTTCCCACACTGGCTGGCGACATTGGTGGCGGCTCGCACTTCCTTGTAACTGCAGCATCCTTCATAGATCGCATCGCGGATCTGTCCGTCGGTAACGCCGACACAAAGACACACATACATAAGGGCTGACCATCGCTGGTTGGGTCGATGGGTTGGAGCTTAATGGTAATGAGAATGCTTGTCAAAGATCTTTCTGAGAGGGCTGTGCTTGAGCGACCGGTGGTTGCTTTGTCGACGGAGTCGGCCTGTCATGAGAAGCCGTGTATGATGGTCGGCCTTTGTTGGATGTCGGGCAAGCCCGTCTGGCCCGGCAAACGGTTTTTCACCCTCATCAGGAGATTACAATGAGCGTACTCGTTGGTAAGAAAGCCCCCGATTTCACCGTTCCGGCCGTGCTGGGCAATGGCGAGATCGTCGATAGCTTCAACCTGGCCTCGGCCATCAAGGGCAAGTACGGCCTGGTGTTCTTCTACCCGCTGGACTTCACCTTCGTCTGCCCGTCCGAGCTGATCGCCCTGGACAACCGCATCCCTGACTTCCAGGCGCGCAACGTGGAAGTGATCGGCGTGTCGATCGACTCGCACTTCACCCACAACGCCTGGCGTAACACCCCGGTCAACAACGGCGGCATCGGTCAGGTGAAGTACACCCTGGCTGCCGACATGACCCACGAAATCTGCAAAGCCTACGACGTCGAGTCCGAAGGCGGCGTGGCCTTCCGTGGTGCCTTCCTGATCGATACCAACGGTGTTGTCCGTTCGCAGATCGTCAACGACCTGCCACTGGGTCGTAACATGGACGAGCTGCTGCGTCTGGTTGACGCTCTGCAGTTCCACGAAGAGCACGGCGAAGTGTGCCCTGCCAACTGGAAAAAAGGCGACAAGGGCATGAACGCTTCGCCTGAAGGCGTTGCTGCCTACCTGAGCGAGAACGCTGGCAAGCTGTAATTGCTGCGTGCATGAAAAAACCGGCCTTCGTGGCCGGTTTTTTTTGCCTTCCTGTGCCGGCCTCTTCGCGGGCGCGCCCGCTCCCACAGATTCTCTGCATGCCTGAAGGCAAAGGTGAACCTGTGGGAGCGGGCGTGCCCGCGAATGCCTTTAGCAGATCAATCGTTGAAATCGCGCCAGCCGCCCATTTCTTTCCAGCGGTTGACGATGCCGCAGAACAGCTCAGCGGTTTTCTCGGTGTCATAACGTGCCGAGTGCGCCTCACGCCCGTCGAAGTCGATGTCGGCGCTTTGGCAGGCCCGCGCCAGCACGGTCTGGCCATACGCCAGGCCCGCCAGGGTGGCGGTGTCGAAGCTGGAGAACGGGTGGAACGGGTTGCGCTTCAGGTCATTGCGCGCCACTGCTGCATTGAGGAAACCCAGGTCGAAGCTGCTGTTGTGGCCGACCAGAATCGCCCGCTTGCAGCCGTTGGCCTTGAGTGCCTTGCGCACGCCGCGGAAGATGTCGGTCATCGCGCTTTCCTCGCTGACCGCCATGCGCAGCGGGTGGTCCAGCTTGATCCCGGTGAACTCAAGTGCGGCCGGCTCGATGTTGGCGCCCTCGAACGGCTCCACTCGGTGGAAGTAGGTATGTTCGGGGAACAGGAAACCTTTCTCGTCCATGCCAATGGTGACGGCGGCAATTTCCAGCAATGCATCGGTAGCGCTGTTGAAACCACCGGTTTCAACATCCACCACGACCGGCAGATAGCCGCGGAAGCGCTCGGCCATCGGGTGACGAGGACCGCTGCTGCCTTGGGTGTCCAGGTCGTCTTCGTAAAGGTCTTCGCTCACGCGTTTTTCTCCAGCAGGCGCCAGCGCAGTTTTTCGCCAGCGCGCAGCGGGACTACGGTTTGCTCGCCAAATGGCAGGCTTTCCGGAGCGGTCCATTCTTCGCGGACCAGGGTAATGGTGTCGGTGTTCGCCGGCAGGCCATAGAAGGCCGGGCCGTGCAGGCTGGCGAAGCCTTCCAGCTTGTCCAGCGCGTTACGCTGTTCGAACGCTTCGGCGTACATCTCGATCGCCGCATAAGCGGTGTAGCAACCCGCGCAACCACAGGCTGCTTCCTTGGCGTGACGGGCATGAGGTGCCGAGTCGGTGCCGAGGAAGAACTTCGGATTGCCGCTGGTGGCAGCGTCCAGCAAGGCCACCTGGTGAGTGTTGCGCTTGAGGATCGGCAGGCAGTAAAAGTGCGGGCGAATGCCGCCAACCAGCATGTGGTTGCGGTTGTACAGCAGGTGCTGGGCGGTGATGGTCGCACCCACGTTGGCCGGGGCCTCGGTGACGAACTGCGCGGCGTCGCTGGTGGTGATGTGTTCGAACACCACTTTCAGCGTCGGGAAGCGCTCGACCACACGGCGCATGTGCTCGTCGATGAAGCGCTTCTCGCGGTCGAACACGTCGATCTCGCTGCGGGTCACTTCGCCATGCACCAGCAGCGGCATGCCCACTTCCGCCATTGCCTCTATGGCCGGGAAGATGTTGTCGATGCTGGTCACGCCCGAATCGGAGTTGGTGGTGGCGCCGGCCGGGTACAACTTGGCGGCGTACACGAAACCGCTGGCCTTGGCCGCGCGGATGTCCTCGGGGCTGATGTTGTCGGTGAGGTACAGCACCATCAGCGGCTCGAAGCGGCTGCCGGCCGGGCGGGCAGCCAGAATGCGCTCACGGTAGGCGCCGGCCTCGGTGGCATTGCGCACCGGCGGCACGAGGTTGGGCATGATGATGGCACGGGCGAAGGTACGCGCCACGTCGCCAACGGTGTGGGGCAGGACGGCACCATCGCGCAGATGGATGTGCCAGTCGTCGGGGCGCAGGAGGGTCAGGCGATCGGACATTGGGGATTCCAGGCGGGTCGAACTCAAGCCCCAATCCTACCGGAAAACCCCGGGGCGAGCACGGCTATCAAGTTTTCCGGACAGCGTCCGATAGCCTGCTGGTAAGCCGTCAGAATTTGTGGAGCCGCCCGTGCGCCAGCGTTACCTAGCCCTGTTGACCCTATTCGCCAGCCTGCCGGCCGGCGCACTGACTTTCCAGACGCGCATGGAGAACATTGCCTGGAAGGTCGAGGGTGACCAGTTCGAGTGCCGTCTGAGCCAGCCGATCGAAGGTTTCGGCAGCGGTACGTTCGTGCGTCGGGCAGGCGAGCAGCCGGTGTTTCAGCTGCGGTCGGACAGCAACGTACTCGGTGCCGGCACCGCCAGCCTGCTGGCTGCGGCAGCGCCGTGGCAACCTGGGCGTGGCGATATCAACCTGGGCAATGTGCGAATGGCCCGCAGTGGCGTGCTGTTCAGCTCCTCCCAAGGGCAGGCCAGCCGGCTGATCAACGGTTTGCTCGACGGGCGTAGCACCGTTGTGCGCAACTACACCGGTGAGGCGGGCAGGCCGATGGAGGTGCGTGTGCTGCCGGTCAGCTTCGCCAAAGCCTACAATGACTATCAGGTCTGTGCTGGCAAGCTGTTGCCGATGAACTACGACCAGGTGCGCCAGACACAGGTGGGTTTCCCCGGGGGCGGTATCGAGCTGGACGCAGCAGCCAAGGCGCGGCTGGACGTGATCCTCGATTACATGAAAGCCGACCCGACGGTGAACCATGTCGAGCTCAATGGGCATTCCGACAACAGTGGCAACCGCCTGGCCAACCGCGACCTGTCGCGCCGCCGCGCATTGGCCGTGGCCGATTATTTCAAGGCTAACGGTGTGCCGGAAGAGCAGATCACTGTGCGCTTCCATGGCGAGCGTTATCCGCTCGCGAAGAACAACAGTGCGTCGAATCGGGCGCGTAATCGGCGGGTGAATATCGAGCTGGATCGGGTGGCGGTGGTTGAAAAAGCCGTGGAAAAGCCGGTTGAGCAAGCGGCGCCGGCTGTTGCACCTGCCTCGGGCGTCCCGGGGGCGAAGGCGCCCTGAGATCTGGTCGGTGCATGTCATGGGCTCGCATCAAGGCCACCAGGGGTTCGTCACAACATTTTCAGCGCCTGTGAGACCGAGCGCCGCCAGGTGTCCGCCTCGACACATTCAGCGCCTGTGAGATCGAGCGCCGCGCGGGCGGCGCTCGATCTCATAGGCGCTGAATATCTTAAGGCGGACACCTGCGGCGCTCGATCTCACAGGCGCAGAATGTCTTGAGGCGGACACCTGGCGGCGCTCGATCTCACAGGCGCTGAACTCCTCAAGGCATGCATGCTGCGGCTCGACGCCCCTCCAAGGTCCTCATGCCACATCCCTCAACCGACCGCCCGTCGCCCCTACGAAAGTTCCTGTCGCTTTGTCGTCAGAAGCTGTCGCCCCACTGTAAATTTATCCGCAACGCCGGTAGAATCGATCCCTTTCCGTACAACCCCGTGGAGTGATGGCATGGCGGACGTAAAAAAGGTCGTACTGGCGTATTCCGGCGGCCTTGATACTTCGGTGATTCTCAAGTGGCTGCAGGATACCTACAACTGCGAAGTGGTGACCTTCACTGCTGACCTGGGGCAGGGCGAAGAGGTCGAACCGGCCCGTGCCAAGGCCCAGGCAATGGGCGTTAAAGAGATCTACATCGACGACCTGCGCGAAGAATTCGTGCGTGATTTCGTGTTCCCGATGTTCCGCGCCAACACCGTCTACGAAGGCGAGTACCTGCTGGGTACTTCCATCGCCCGTCCGCTGATCGCCAAGCGCCTGATCGAAATCGCCAACGAAACCGGCGCTGATGCCATTTCCCATGGCGCCACCGGCAAGGGTAACGACCAGGTGCGCTTCGAGCTGGGTGCCTATGCCCTGAAGCCAGGCGTCAAGGTCATCGCTCCATGGCGCGAGTGGGACCTGCTGTCCCGCGAAAAGCTGATGGACTACGCCGAGAAGCACGGCATCCCGATCGAGCGCCACGGCAAGAAGAAGTCGCCGTACTCGATGGACGCCAACCTGCTGCACATCTCCTATGAAGGCGGTGTCCTGGAAGATACCTGGACCGAGCACGAAGAAGACATGTGGCGCTGGAGTGTCTCGCCTGAGAACGCCCCGGACCAGGCTACCTACATCGAGCTGACCTACCGCAATGGTGACATCGTTGCCATCGACGGCGTCGAGAAATCCCCGGCCACCGTCCTGGCAGACCTGAACCGTATCGGTGGTGCCAACGGCATCGGCCGTCTGGACATCGTCGAAAACCGTTACGTCGGCATGAAGTCGCGCGGTTGCTACGAAACGCCTGGCGGTACCATCATGCTCAAGGCACACCGTGCCATCGAGTCGATTACCCTGGACCGCGAAGTCGCTCACCTGAAAGATGAGCTGATGCCAAAGTATGCCAGCCTGATCTACACCGGCTACTGGTGGAGCCCGGAGCGTCTGATGCTGCAACAGATGATCGATGCTTCGCAGGTCAACGTGAATGGTGTGGTGCGCCTGAAACTGTACAAGGGCAATGTGACCGTGGTTGGCCGCAAGTCGGACGATTCGCTGTTCGATGCCAACATCGCCACCTTTGAAGAAGATGGTGGTGCCTACAACCAGGCAGATGCTGCTGGCTTCATCAAGCTCAATGCACTGCGTATGCGCATTGCCGCCAACAAGGGCCGTTCGCTGCTCTGATTGCTGGCGTGTGCGAAAACCCCGGCTCGGTCCGGGGTTTTTTTATGCCCGCGCAAAGGCGGGTCGTTCAACTTCGATGGCTCACATCATCGCCCTCGAGTGCGCTGATCGAAAGCTGCGCACATTGACGTCTGTCCAGATTACAAAAGCGCCAGACGCGCGCTGGCTCGGGCGGTTGGGCAAGTGCGTGCAAGAGTTGTTGTTCCATCATGCGACAGGCGTCGGGGCCGGAGAACATGAAAGTGACAGGTTCGCCCTGTACCGCCTCGGGGGCATCATTGGCAATTGCGGGTGTGGCCACACTGCTCAGTGCTGGCGTGTTGTCGTGTGCTGTGTTGTTGGGAAGCGGGCTATAGAACGACTTGTAATTGAAGTTGAGTGTCAGAAAAAACAGTGCCGTCAGAAAGAATGGAAAGCCTACCAGGAACCAGGTGTAGAGCTTTTGGCTGGACTCGCCGAGAAATGGCAGTGTAGCAAGGGCGGAGGCTTCGATGATCCCCGCGAAGATGGCAATGATCGTCAGCGGGGCGACAGGTTGTGCTTGGGTCATATAGGCCGTCTCCAGCGGTTTTGTCCATCTTTACCTTACTGCTGTACTCAACTAAAGGCTGGATTGTTTCCCGGGGGAGGAATGATCGTCAGAGAACCTCGTTGTGTTGCTTTTTCGACGTGTTTGAGTCGGAAGTTTTCCTTTGCTGAAGATCAGTATTCAACTGGTACGTTTATGTCAGTGGGTGGTACCTTTTTTTCGGTAATAAGTAATTTATTTGTTACAACCATAGTCATTGTGTGTAGGAAGTTTCTGTAAGTTCTGTAGGCTTTGTCTGTCCATGGCTTTCGCTGGTAAATCGCCGCGCCAGCAAGCGTCCTGTCGGTTATCGTGGCGTGCCAAAGCAACAACAATGTATGGATATCGCATGAATAAAGTGCTTATCGTGGATGATCATCCGGTCATACGCCTGGCCGTACGCATGCTGATGGAGCGGCATGGGTATGACGTTGTGGCGGAGACTGACAATGGGGTAGCTGCGTTGCAGCTGACACGGCAACACCTGCCGGATATTGTGGTGCTGGATATCGGTATCCCGAAACTGGATGGCCTGGAGGTGATCGCCCGCATGGCGACATTCAGCCCGGGTAGCAAGGTACTGGTGCTGACGTCACAGGCCCCCGGCAACTTTTCGATGCGCTGCATGCAGGCAGGGGCGGCGGGTTACGTGTGCAAGCAGCAGGAGCTTACCGAACTGCTCAGCGCTATCAAGGCTGTGTTGTCGGGTTACAGCTACTTCCCCAACCAGGCCTTGCATGCGTCACGTGGCAGGGGGGCGGGCAGCGAGACGGATATGGTGAATCGCCTTTCTGCGCGAGAAATGACGGTGCTGCAACAACTGGCGCGAGGGCGTTCGAACAAGGAGATTGCCGACAGCATGTACCTCAGTAACAAGACGGTCAGTACCTACAAGTCGCGGCTGTTGCTAAAGCTCAATGCACGGTCACTGGTTGACCTGATCGAGCTGGCGCAACGGCAAGGTCTGAACTGATCGCCAAGCCTTGAAGCCTCCAGCCAGGAGGCTTTGCCAAGGCTATCGGTCCCTGACTACGGGACCCGCACTACAGGTCGTAATCGAAATCGGCCAACTGCTTTTGCAGGCGCCGTTCTTCCAGCATGTTGTCGATGGTGCGACGTTTGCTCAGGTTGGTCTTTGCGATTTCAACCTGTGGCTCCGCGTCATCGTCTGCGGCAACAAAATCATCATCGATCGACAGGTCGTCTTTATCGGTACTCATGAGTCGCTCCAAGCCAAGGGGCCATTGGCCGTCCTTATAACCAGAAAGCAGACGCTGGTAAAAAAGATTTTTTCAATCGATGTGAGTGGTTTTTGGCTATCGGCTCAATCGTCGGAGGTTTTGTGCTTGTACTCGCACAAATCTTCGATCCTGCAGCTTCCGCACCTTGGCTTGCGCGCCTGGCACACGTAGCGCCCGTGCAGGATCAGCCAGTGGTGGGCGTCGAGCAGGTAGTCCTTGGGTACAAACTTGAGCAGTTTCTTTTCCACTTCCAGCACCGTTTTGCCTGGCGCGATGCCTGTGCGGTTACTCACCCGGAAGATATGGGTATCCACGGCCATGGCCGGTTGGCGAAACGCCGTGTTTAGCACCACGTTGGCGGTTTTGCGGCCGACGCCGGGTAGCGCCTCCAGCGCTTCGCGGGTTTGCGGTACCTGGCTGTCGTGGCGCTCGATCAGTAGCCGACATGTTTCTATGACATTCTTGGCCTTGCTGTTGTAAAGCCCGATGGTCTTGATGTATTCGCTGAGGCCTTCAACGCCCAGGGCATAGATGGCCTCGGGGGTGTTGGCGACGGGGAACAGGCGGGCAGTGGCCTTGTTGACGCCGACGTCGGTGGATTGCGCGGACAGTGTCACGGCGACCAGCAGTTCAAACGGGGTCGTGTAGGCCAGTTCGGTCTTTGGGTCGGGGTTGTCTTCGTGCAGCCTGCGAAAAATCTCCAGGCGTTTGGCAGCATTCATGAAATCAGGGCTTTCCTTGACGAGGTGGGTGGGCAGGGCCCGGAAGCAGGCGATTGTACAAGGCCAACAGCAGACCCAGCAGCAGTAGCGCACCGGGTGCGAGGCTGGCCAGGTGCAGCTCGGCATGGTCAGCCAGCCATTGGCGGCTGGTGCCCAGCAGCAGGCAAATGGCAAAGACAGCGCCGAGGTGCCTTGCGAGCAGGCGCCAGCGGCGTTGGTCAGGTAGCAGGTGGTCACTGGCCAGGCATTGCAGGCACAACAATGCGGGATAGTGGCCCAGGGCAATGGCCAGCGGTAGCAGCCAGGCCCGCAGGGCCAACTGCAGGCAACTGGCCAAGGCTGCCAGCAGCAGCAGGCTAGCCATTACATAGGCCCAGCTGGCCATGTGTTTACGCAGTGGCGCCAGCAACAGTTGGTGCAGGCACCCCATCAGTACTGCGCACAGGCCGATGGCCGCGCCTTCAGCCAGCGTTCGGGTGGCACCCAGCAGTGGCGCCAGGCTCATGGCCAGCAGGCAGAACCTATTCATGGGTGGCGCCCTCCAGCAATACACTACGCTGCTCGTCGAAATAGCTCAGCGCATCCTGCAATGCGGCGATCACCGCGCGCGAGGTCACGGTTGCGCCGGCCAATTGGTCAAAGTCACCCTGGTCCCGCTTCAGCGCCCAGTGATCGCCCTGATCGCGGTTGTTGAACTGACTCAGCCAGTGCAATCGCGGATCCCCCAGGCGATCGCCCAGCCCGGGGCTTTCCTGTTGTTCGACAACCTGGCTGCCGATCAGCCGGCCGTCCGTGGTGATGGCGACGCTCAGCACGATCGGCCCGGCATACCCCTGGGCCTGTGTGATCAGGATAATGGCGCTTGGCTTACCTGCCACAGTGGCACGGTAAGCCGCCAGGATACGGCTGTTGGGCCTCTGTGCGGCGGGCCTTGGCAGCGGGCTTTCCAGGGGCTGGTTGTCATAGCTACCGTCGGGCAGCACGGCCAGTCGCTGGCGGCTTTGCAGCTGCTTTTCAGCGCCGGCGATGGCCGGACCGGTCGACTGCCGCCAGGCCAGGGTGGCTGACACTGCCAATACTCCCGTCAGTAGCAACAGGCCCACATCCCGAACCCCGCGCTTCATCGGGCTGCCTGCTGACGCTGCGCAGCCATGCGCTCGAGTGCCGGTGCCAAAAGGTTCATCAGCAGGATGGCGAACGCGGTGCCATCCGGATAGCTGCCCCAGGTACGAATCAGGTAGATGAGCACTCCTGTTCCCACGCCGAAGCACAGCTTGGCCCAGTCGTCTCTGGGGCCGGACACTGGCTCGGTCGCAATGAAGAAGGCTGCCAGCATGGTCGAGCCGGAAAACAGGTGCAGCAAAGGCGAGCCATTGGAGTCCGACCCCGAACCGTTCCAGCCCAACAAGCTGAATACCAATAGCCCTGCCAGCAAACCTGCCGGTGCATGCCAACTGATCACCTTGCGCTGCAACAAGAACAGGCCACCAAGCAGGAATGCCAGGTTGACCCATTCGCTGCCTGCCCCGCCAATGTTGCCAAAGCCCGGATGGCTGGCAAACAGCTCGTCGATGGTCAGGCTGCGGTTGTGGCGCAAGCCGTCGAGCAATGTCGGACGGGCCCAGGCATCGATCTGTTCGCCCCCAGCGAACACCTGCTGCACGCTGTCGAGCAGGCCTGGGGCCTGCCCAGGCCAATGGTTCATCTGCAACGGGAAGCTGAGCAGCACGAAGGCATAGCCCACCATGGCTGGATTGAACAGATTTCGCCCGACCCCACCGTAGGCCTGCTTGCCGATACCGAGCGCGACACTTGCCGCGATGACCGGCAGCCACCATGGCGC
This sequence comes from Pseudomonas sp. CGJS7, assembly GCF_036961695.1. NCBI lineage: Bacteria > Pseudomonadati > Pseudomonadota > Gammaproteobacteria > Pseudomonadales > Pseudomonadaceae > Pseudomonas > Pseudomonas sp. CGJS7. The sequence goes on from NZ_JBAMDI010000016.1 coordinate 65,207, forward strand.
CAAGGTGGGCAGGGCGGCCGCCAGCAGCACGGCGGTCACCAGTGCGCTGCCGTCGGTTAGCGCCTGGCTCAGTGATTGGCTGCGCACTGCCAGCAGCGATGCCTCGCACAGCAGCGCGGCACTGGCGCACAGCAACAGGTTCAGCATCATGCCCCAGCCATGCAGCCACAACAGCGCCAGCAGCCCAGGCGTGCAAGCGAGCAAGACCAGGCCCATGCTGGTGCGTAGGCGCGGATCGGGACTGCTCATTGGCCAAACATTCCGTTGAAACCGGAAAACGCCATGGCCATCACCCCGGCCCCGATCAACTCGATGGGCAGGCCGCGCAGCGCGTTGGGGATATCGGCGTGGGCGCTGCGCTGGCGCAGGTCGGCGAACACCATCAGCGCCAGCCAGAAGCCGCCACCCGTCAGCAAGCCTTGGAGCAGCATGGTTGGCCAGGTGCTGCCGTCGCTTGTCTGCTGCAGGGCCAGCCCAAGCGCTGCTGCATTGCTCAACAGCAGCGCTGGCAACCCCACTACAGGCCAGGCCGGGCGCCACTTGGCCAAAAGCCAGGGCAGGCCCCAGGCGAGCAAAGCCAGCCAGGGCAATAGCAGAAACAGGGCAAGATCGTGGATGTGCAACGGGGCAAGTACCGCGTGCACCAGCAGCTGCGCGCCGATTACGCCCAGGGCGATGCACAGGGCGCAGGCCAGGCCGTGCACCTGCAGTTGCAGCCCGGAGAGTGGCTGTCGGAGCAGGCACAGGTGATTGATCAGTGCGGCGCTGATCAGGACCAGGATGTAGTCATTCATGAGATGACGATAGCCGGGAATCGGGCCGATTGTCCGGGTTTGGCATGAAGGGGCCTGCGTAATTGTGGGGGCGGGCAGGCCGCTCCCACAATGGCCCGCAGGGCGGTTACTTGATGCGCTGGCCTGGCTTGGCGCCGCTGTCCGGGCTCAACAGGTAGATTTCTTCACCGCCAGGGCCGGCAGCCATGACCATGCCTTCGGACACGCCAAAGCGCATCTTCCGGGGTTTGAGGTTGGCTACCATCATGGTCAGGCGGCCTTCCAGCTTGGACGGGTCTGGGTAGGCCGACTTGATGCCGGAGAACACGTTGCGGCGCTCGTCACCAATGTCCAGGGTCAGTTGCAGCAACTTGTCGGCACCCGTCACGGCTTCAGCCTTGACGATCAGCGCCACACGCAGGTCGACGGCAGCAAAGGTATCGAACTCGATCTCTGCCGACAGCGGGTCCTTGGCTAGCTCGCCATTGCCCGCCGGGGCCTTGGCTTCGGCAGCCAGCAGGTCTTCCTTGCTGGCAGCGACCATGGCTTCGACCTTGGCCGGCTCGATACGGCTCATCAAGGCCTTGAACGGGTTAAGCGCGTGGTTTTCCAGGCGTGTCAGGTGGTCGTTCCAGGTCAGCGGGGCCACGTTGAGGAAAGCCTCGGCGTCAGCGGCCAGCACCGGCAGTACCGGTTTGAGGAAGATCACCAGCTGGCGGAACAGGTTGATGCCTTGGGCGCAGATGGCCTGGACTTCATCCTGCTTGCCTTCCTGTTTGGCCAGTGACCACGGTGCCTTGTCGGCGATCCAGGCGTTGGCGCGGTCGGCCAGTGCCATGATTTCGCGCATGGCGCGGCCAAAATCACGGGCTTCATAGGCTTCGGCGATGGAGGGGGCGGCAGCCAGGAAGGCTTCGGTCAGCTCAGGCGCGGCATCACCGCTGACCATCACGCCTTCGTTGCCCTTGTGGATGAAGCCGGCGCAGCGGCTGGCAATGTTGACGACCTTGCCGACCAGGTCGGAGTTGACCTTCTGCACGAAGTCTTCCAGGTTCAGGTCCAGGTCGTCGACGCCACGGCCCAGCTTGGCCGCATAGTAGTAACGCAGGTATTCCGGCTGCAGGTGGTCCAGGTAGGTGCGGGCCTTGATGAAGGTGCCGCGCGACTTGGACATCTTGGCGCCGTTGACCGTCAGGTAGCCGTGCACGTTGACCGCGGTCGGCTTGCGGAAGCCGGCGCCTTCGAGCATGGCTGGCCAGAACAGGGCGTGGAAGTTGACGATGTCCTTGCCGATGAAGTGGTACAGCTCGGCCTTGGAGCCTTCGTTCCAGAAGGCGTCGAAGTCCAGCTCCGGGCGGCGTGCGCAGAGGTTCTTGAAGCTGGCCATGTAGCCGATTGGCGCATCCAGCCATACGTAGAAGTATTTGCCAGGCTCACCCGGGATCTCGAAGCCGAAGTACGGCGCGTCGCGGGAGATATCCCACTCCTGCAGGCCGGAGTCCAGCCATTCCGCCAGTTTGTTGGCTACCGCGTCCTGCAGGGTGCCGCTTCGGGTCCACTGCTGCAGCATGGCCTGGAAGTCGGGCAGCTTGAAGAAGAAATGCTGGGAATCACGCAGTACCGGGGTGGCACCGGAGATCGCCGACTTGGGGTTCTTCAGCTCGGTGGGTGCGTAGGTGGCGCCGCATTTTTCGCAGTTGTCGCCGTACTGGTCTTCGGCCGCGCACTTCGGGCAGGTGCCCTTGATGAAGCGGTCGGCGAGGAACATGCCTTTTTCCGGGTCGAAGTACTGGGTCACCGAACGGGTGGCGATGTGCCCGGCTTCACGCAGGCGCGAGTAGATCAGGCTCGACAGCTCGCGGTTCTCGTCGCTGTGGGTGGAGTGGAAGTTGTCGAAGTCCACCAGGAAGTCGGCGAAATCGCTGCTGTGCTCGGCCTGGACGTTGGCGATCAGCTGTTCCGGGGTGATGCCTTCCTTTTCGGCGCGCAGCATGATGGCCGAACCGTGGGCGTCGTCGGCGCAGACATAGATGCACTGGTTGCCGCGCAGCTTCTGGAAGCGCACCCACATGTCCGTCTGGATGTACTCCAGCATATGGCCGAGATGGATCGATCCATTGGCATAGGGCAGGGCGCTGGTGACGAGAATCTGGCGTGGCTCGGACATGGTGGCTCGGCTACTTATCTGGCTACGGGGTAAAAATGAGGATGATCGGCCACTATAAAGGGCTGGCGAAGATATTTCACCCCGCAAGCGCATCTGCTGACGATTGACGGGTTAGGATAGGCGGCTGTTTTACATTCAGTTTGCCAATGGGAGTCTCCATGAGTGCCGTCACCCGTGCCGCCGTTGAAGGCGTGCTTCGCCAGTACACCGACCCCTACCTGAACCAGGACCCGGTCAGCGCCGGCTGCGTGCGCGCCATCGATATCCAGGGCGGGCAGGTCAGCGTGCAGTTGCAGTTGGGTTATGCCGCAGGGCTGTTCAAGAACGGCTGGGCCCAGGTGCTGCAGACCGCCATTGGCAGCCTCGAGGGGGTCACTGGCGCCCAGGTTTCGATCGATTGCGTGGTGGCCGCGCACAAGGCCCAGGCCCAGGTGCCAGCCATGGCCAACGTCAAGAACATCATCGCCGTGGCCTCGGGCAAGGGCGGTGTTGGCAAGTCGACCACCGCGGCCAACCTGGCCTTGGCCCTCGCACGCGAAGGCGCACGGGTAGGTATTCTCGATGCCGATATCTACGGCCCCAGTCAGGGGGTGATGTTCGGCATCGCCGAGGGCACTCGTCCACAGATTCGCGAGCAGAAGTGGTTTGTGCCGATCAAGGCCCACGGCGTGGAAGTCATGTCCATGGCCTTCCTCACCGACGACAACACGCCGATGGTATGGCGTGGCCCAATGGTGTCTGGCGCGCTGCTGCAACTGGTCACCCAGACCGCCTGGGATGACCTGGATTACCTGGTGATCGATATGCCACCGGGTACCGGTGACATCCAGCTGACCCTGGCACAAAAGGTACCTGTGGTCGGTTCGGTGATCGTCACCACGCCACAGGACCTGGCGCTGCTGGATGCCAAGAAGGGCGTGGAAATGTTCCGCAAGGTCAACATTCCGGTGCTGGGCGTGGTCGAGAACATGGCCGTGCATATCTGCTCGAATTGCGGCCATGCCGAACACCTGTTCGGTGAAGGTGGCGGCGAGAAGCTGGCCAGCCAGTATGGCGTCGACCTGCTGGCGTCGCTGCCGTTGTCGATGCTGATACGTGAGCAGGCCGACAGCGGCAAGCCCACGGCGATCGCCGAGCCGGAAAGCCAGATTGCCATGGTTTACCAGGAGCTGGCTCGCCAGGTAGGCGCGCGGATCGTGCTGCAGGAAGCTGCGGCGCCGGCAATGCCCAGCATTACCATCAGCGAAGACTGACCTGCCATACCGAGTTTGCCCGCACACAGCGACTGCGCCGTACTTGAAGCCTGTGCAGTCCCTGTGGGAGCGGGCGAGCCCGCGAAGAGGCCAGCGCCTATTTCGAGCAGGCATAAAAAAACCCGCCAGAAGGCGGGTTTTTTTGAAAGCTAGGAAGCTAGATCGACTTAGGCGATCTGAACTTCTTCAGCCTGCATGCCTTTCTGGCCGCGGGTAGCGACGAAAGTAACAGCCTGGCCTTCTTTCAGGGTTTTGAAGCCGTCAGCTTGGATGGCTTTGAAGTGCACGAACAGGTCGTCGCCCGACTGAGGGGTGATGAAGCCGTAGCCTTTCTCATCGTTGAACCACTTAACAACACCGGATTGACGGTTGGACATTTTTCTGTCTCCTTGGACAATTTGATAACGGTCAGGAAAAACCCTGCCCGGGACTGAGCGCAAAGAGAGCAGAAAATTCAGCGATGGGCCGATCAGGATCGTGCATCAAACTAGAGATTCTCGGTGTCACGTGCAGCACAGTGGCAACACCTTACCCCACTTTCCGCAACCTGCCAATGGTCAGAAGACGCTTTAGGCAAATTCGGATCGGCGGCGGCTGCAGCCCCCACCCGGCGCGGGATGAGGGATGGAACTTTAACCTGGGCGCCGGGACCGGTAATATGCGCGTCACGATTTTCACCTCGCAACTCTTCAGGACACCCCGCCATGAGCATCAAATCGGACAAGTGGATTCGCCGCATGGCGCAGGAACACGGCATGATCGAGCCGTTCGTCGAGCGCCAGGTGCGCGGCGAGCAGGACAACCGCGTGATCTCCTTCGGCGTCTCCAGCTATGGGTACGACGTACGCTGCGCCGACGAATTCAAGGTGTTCACCAACATCAACTCGGCCACCGTCGACCCGAAAAATTTCGATGCTGGCAGCTTCGTCGATATCAAGAGCGACGTGTGCATCATCCCGCCAAACTCTTTCGCCCTGGCGCGCACTGTCGAATATTTCCGCATTCCTCGTGACGTGCTGACCATTTGCCTGGGCAAGAGCACCTACGCCCGTTGCGGCATCATCGTCAACGTCACGCCGCTCGAGCCCGAATGGGAAGGCCACGTGACGTTGGAGTTCTCCAACACCACCACGCTGCCGGCGAAGATCTACGCCAACGAAGGCGTGGCGCAGATGCTGTTCTTGCAGTCCGACGAAGAGTGCGAAGTGTCGTACAAGGACCGTGGCGGCAAATACCAGGGCCAACGCGGCGTCACTCTGCCGCGTACCTGAGCCGACAAGCGCGGGGAATTACCCGCGCCTTTGGCACTCCAACGAAGTAACGCCGGTGTGCATGATGTGCATCGGCTTTCGTCAGGAGCAGCCAATGAAACTCCATCCCGCAATCAGTGCCAAGCTGGCAGGCCTGCAGCCCAATCACGTAGGGTTGTTGCCCTGGTCACTGCTGGCGCACCCGCTGCCCATGCAGGCGGGGGGCGTGCCCCATCAGCCTGACCCCGATACCCCGCAACCGCCGGAACCCGGTGAGACGCCTCCCATGGAGCCGGGTGAGCCGACCTTGCCGGACGAGCCGCCTCCCGCCCCTGTGGCCTGAGCGTCGCTAAAGCGGCCAGACGCGTTCAGCGCCAGCCAGGTACAGCCGGCTGGCGCTGGCGGGGGTGATTTCCCACCCCCCGGTGAACTCACCGAATGCAGGTAGCAGGCTGACTTGCTCATCGATCACGAAGCAAGGCAGGCGCAAGCGCTGACGGGCCTTGCCGCGCAGGACGAAGACGGGGTGTACGTGGCCCGCCAGTACCGGGTGTGTGCGGTGGGGCTGCGGCTCGTGCTGCAGGGCAAAGGGCTCCAGAACCCAAGGCTCGTCCACGACCTGAATATCGAGCGAGGCGGGTGGATCGCCGGCGTTGCGGTCATGATTGCCGCGTATCAGCACTATTTTCAGTTCTTTGTGCCGCTTGCGCCAATCATCCACTTTGGCCAGCGTTGCCGGTGCACGGGCCGTGCGGGCATGCAGAAAGTCGCCCAGGATAATCAGTTGCTCACAGTCATGGGCGGCCAGCAGGTGATCGAGCCTGGCGAGTGTCGCCTCGGTCGTTCCACGTGGCACCGGTTGATGCAGGGCGCGGTAGCTGGCGGCCTTTCCGATGTGCACGTCGGCCACCAGCAAGGCGCGGCGGGCGGGCCAGTAGATGGCTTTGTCGGCAAGCAGCCAGAGCGCCTGCCCCCGGTGTTCGATGGGTTGGTAATTCATCCCGCGTCCGCCGCTTGTTCCAGTTCCGCCACCATCCGCGCAATGCGGTCTGCCAGCTTCTCGGTGCTCAATGTCTCGCGCATGCCTTCCACCAACAAGGCAAACGCCAGGGGCCCTGGCCGCTTCAACGCCCGCAGGTCCAGTTGCAACTTACTCATTTTCAGCAGTTGCCGATGCAGCCGTTCGATTTCCAGCTCTTCGCTCAATACTTCATCCCGCGCCTGGCCAAGCAGCAAATTCCCCGCGTCGTGCTTGCGAAACACCTCATAGAACAGCCCGCTGGAGGCCTGGATTTGCCGCGTGCTCTTCTGCGCGGCGGGATAACCACCAAACACCAGGCCGGCAATCTGGGCAATTTCACGAAAACGCCGCAGTGCCATTTCCCCGGCATTCAGGCTGGCCAGCACATCTTCCAGCAGGTCCGTGGTGCCGAGCGCGTGTGGCAAGTGCCTGGCCCAGTCCACCTGGGCAGGGCTGAGGAGTTCGAATCCGTAGTCATTGACGGCAATCGATACCGACAGTGGTTGTGCGCGGCTAACCCGCCAGGCAATCAGATTGGCCAAGCCCAGGTTGGCCATGCGCCCCGCAAAGGGATACAGGAACAGGTGCCAGCCCTGGCGGGATTTGAAGGTCTCGGCCAGCAGTGTGCCTGTGGTGGGCAAGGCTGACCACTGCGCCTGGAGCGCAAGCAGCGGGCGTACTGCGCGCATTTCCGGCCCGTCAAAGCGTTCATGGGCGGCAGCATCGAGCTGCTCGACCAGCGCCTCGGCCAGTTCGCTCGAGAGCGGCATGCGCCCGCCGTTCCAGCGCGCTACCGCAGCCTTGCGCGCCGTGCTGCGACGCACATAGGCCGTCATGTTTTCCACGCGCACCAGCTCCAGTACCCGCCCGGCAAACACCAGCGTATCGCCGGGGCGCAGGCGGGCGATGAACGCTTCTTCAACACTGCCCAGCGTTTTCCCGCCGCCGCCCTTGCTCCAGTATTTCAGTTGCAGGTTGGCATCGCTGACGATGGTGCCGATGCCCATGCGGTGGCGCCGCGCCAGGCGTTCGCTGGTAACCCGGTAAACACCGTCGGCCTGGCGCTCGACGCGCTGGTAGTCCGGGTAGGCGGTCAGTGAGCTGCCGCCGTGGCAGACGAAGTCCAGCGCCCATTGCCATTGGCTGTCGCGCAACTGGCGAAAAGCCCAGGTGCTGCGCACTTCGGCGAGCAGTTGCTCCGGGCGAAAACCGCTGCCCAAGGCCATGCTGACCAGATGCTGTACCAGCACGTCCATGCACAGGCGCGGTGAAAAGCGGGCTTCCATGTGGCCGGCTATCAGCGCCTGCCGGGCCGCCGCCGCTTCCACCAGTTCCAGGCTATGGGTGGGCACCAGGGTGACCCTGGAGTGCCGCCCGGGCGCGTGTCCTGAGCGACCCGCCCGCTGCATCAGGCGGGCGATGCCCTTGGCCGAGCCGATTTGCAGCACCCGTTCCACGGGCAGAAAGTCCACGCCCAGGTCCAGGCTGGACGTGCAGATCACCGCCTTGAGGCTGCCTTGCTTGAGGCTGCGCTCCACCCAGTCGCGCGTATCACGGGCCAGCGAGGCGTGGTGCAGGGCGATCAGCCCGGCCCAGTCCGGGCGGGCCTCAAGCAGGGCCTGATACCAGATTTCTGCCTGGGCGCGGGTGTTGGTGAACACCAGGCTACTGGCACTGACATCGATCTCGTGACAGACCTGGTCGAGCATCTTCAGGCCCATGTGTCCAGCCCAAGGGAAGCGCTCGATCGCTGTTGGCAGCAGGGTGTCGACTTGCAGTGCCTTGTCTTGCCGGCCTTGCACCAGCAGGCCGCCCTGGGGCAGCAAGACATCCCGTGCGTGTTGCAGGTTGCCGAGGGTTGCCGACAAGCCCCAGGTCGGTAGGCCCGGGTGCCAATGCCGCAGGCGCGCCAAGGCCAGCTGCAGTTGTACCCCGCGCTTGTTGCCAAGCAGCTCGTGCCATTCATCCACCACCACCAGTTGCAGCGTGGCGAAATCCTCACGTGCCTGTGCCCGGGTCAGCAGCAGGGTCAGGCTTTCGGGGGTGGTGATCAGCACACTGGGTAGCCGCCGGGCCTGTCGGGCGCGCTCGGCACTGTTGGTGTCGCCGCTGCGCACCCCTACGCTCCAAGGCAGCTGGAGCTCATCAAGCGGCGCTTGCAACGCACGTGCGGTGTCGGCGGCAAGGGCACGCATGGGCGTCACCCACAGCACCTGTATGGGGGCCAAGTGGCGGCCCTGGGGCCTGGGCTTGAACGCACGCAGCGCCGCGAGCCAGACCGCGTAGGTCTTGCCGGCACCGGTACTGGCATGCAGCAAACCGGACTCGCCCCGTTCGACGGCAGCCCATACGCGCCGCTGGAAGGCGAAGGGCTTCCAGCCGCGCTTGGCAAACCAGGCATTGGCGAGGTCGGTAGCAGCAGGCATGAGGCAGGCGGTCCTTCGAAGGCTGTGCTTCTACAGACCACTTGCCGGCTGCAATGGTTTTACCGGATCAATTGGCCAACAGGTAGCCGCTGCGGCATACCTGTTCGCCGGCCACATGGGCGATGACCATGCCAGCGGTGGCCATGCGCCGGACGCTACGCGCATACAGCAGCCCCGGCTGGCTGTTGCGAAGGGGGGTGACTCGGTCACTGAGTGGGTCGATGACTTCGGCGATCAGTTGGCCGGCCTCCAGGTGCTGGCCCGGTTTGGCGTGGTAAACCAGCAACCCACCCAGTGGCGTTGCCACAGGTTCCACCGCGGCCAACGGCGTGGCGTGGCGTAACAGCGCGGGCAGGGGGGCGCTGGTGCCTTCGATGACACCTGCGTGGGTCAGGAAGTCGAGGATCGCCTGGCAGTCCTTGCTGGCCAGATCATGGCTGACATCCGCCTGGCCACGAAGCTCCACGGTAACCGAGCAGCAGCCCAGCGGAATCGGGAAGCGTTTGCCGAAACGTTGCTGCAATTGCCACCAGACCAGGCTGAAACATTCATCGAACGACTGCCCGCCCGAGTCGGTTGCCAGCAGGCTGGCCTGGGCGCCCAGGTAACGGGCCAAGGGTTCGATCTGGGGCCAGGCATCGGGTGTGGTGTACAGGTGCTCGACTGCTTCGAAGTCGCAGTGCAGGTCCAGCACCATATCGGCATCGCAGGCCAGGCGCTGCAGTATCAGGCGCTGGGCTTGCAGGGGTGTGCGGACCGGGTGTGCGTCCAGGCCACGGCGCAGGTATTCGCGGATCAGTGCAAGGTTGTGCGTCGGGTCCTGGGTAAGGTGTTCTTCGATCTGGTCGCCGATGCTGTCCGACAGGTCGACGAAGTTGCGATTGAAGTTCTCGCCGCTTTGCAGTTCAAAACGCCCCAATGGTGCATCCAGCAGCACTTGCTCCAAACCCACCGGGTTGGCCACCGGCACCAGTATGATCTCGCGCTGCAGTCGGCCTTGCTGTTCCAGCTCGGCCAAGCGGCGCTTGAGGTGCCAGGCTACCAGCATGCCCGGCAGCTCGTCGGCGTGCAGTGAGGCCTGGATATAGACTTTGCCACCACTGCGGGGGCCGAAGTGGAAGCTGTGCAGTTGGCGGGTGATCCCCGGTACGGGGGAGAGCAGGTCGTGGGTTGAATGGTGCATGTTGGTCCTGGCTGCGTGGCGAAAACGGTCTGCGACACGGGTCGGCTCAAAAATAGAAGCATAGTTTCAGCGAATGCGCCTCATCCTGCAGCAGTCGGGCATCGCAAACTTTTTCAGGCCAGTAGTGCCTGCAAGGTGGCCAGGTCATCTGCTTCTTCCACTGGCTTGTCCAGCCGCCAGCGCAGCATGCGCGGAAAGCGCACGGCAATACCGCTTTTGTGGCGCCGGGACAGGGCGATGCCTTCGAAGCCCAGCTCGAACACCAACGTGGGAGTGACACTGCGCACCGGGCCGAACGTTTCCACCGTGGTCTTGCGGATGATGGCGTCGACCTTGCGCATTTCTTCGTCGCTGAGCCCTGAATAGGCCTTGGCAAAGGGCACCAACGCCCGACCAGGGGTACCTGCCGGTGCATCCCATACGGCAAAGGTGTAGTCGCTGTACAGACTGGCCCTGCGACCGTGGCCGCGTTGGGCATAGATCAGCACCGCATCGACGCTGAAAGGGTCGATCTTCCACTTCCACCAGATGCCCATGTCCTTGGTGCGCCCCACGCCGTACAGTGCCTCGCGCTGCTTCAGCATCAGCCCTTCCACGCCCAGGCTGCGTGACTGTTCGCGCTGGCGGGCAAGGTCGGCCCAGTCCGGGCCTTGCAGCAGAGGCGACAACAGCACGGGGGCAAGTGGGTGTTCATCCACCAGGTGTTCCAGCTGGCTTCGGCGTTCGTGTTGCGGTCGGCTGCGCCAGTCCTCGCCCTGCCACTCCAGCAGGTCGTAGGCTTGCAGCACCACCGGCGCATCGTTCAGCAGTTTTTTGCCCAGCGTTTTGCGACCGATACGCTGTTGCAGCAAGGCAAACGGCTGCACGGCCAGTTCAGCCTCGGTTTCACCAGGTTTCCAGACCAGGATCTCGCCGTCGAGCACCACGCCATCGGGCAACGTCTGTGCCAGACCATGCAGTTCGGGGAAACGCTCGGTAACCAGTTCTTCGCCGCGTGACCACACCCACAGCTGGCCATCGCGCTTCACCACTTGCGCCCGAATGCCGTCCCACTTCCATTCGATTTGCCAATCGCTTGGTGGTCCGAGCAGGGTATCGAACTGATCGCTGGACACTTGCAGCGGATGGGCCAGGAAGAATGGGTAGGGCTGGCCGCCACGCTGGTTGTGTTCATCGGCGGACTCTGGGGCGATCAGCCTCTGGTAACTGGCTGCAGTCGGGCGATGGCCTATATCGGTGTAGCCGACCAGGCGCTGGGCCACGCGTTTGGCGTCCAGCCCGGCCAGTTGCGCCAGGGCGCGGGTGACCAACAGCTTTGACACGCCCACGCGAAAGCTGCCAGTGATCAGCTTCAGGCATAGCATCAGGCTGGCACGGTCCAACCGGGCCCAGAGCGGCGGCAGGCGCTGGCGGACTTGCTCAGGCGTCAGCCCGCGCAGGGGCAGCAAGTGCTGTTCCACCCAGGTGGCCAGGCCTTCGTCGTTGCCATCGGCGTGCAGCGGCAGCAGCAGCGAAATGGTCTCGGCCAGGTCGCCCACGGCCTGATAGCTTTCTTCGAAAAGCCAGTCCGGCAGGCCAGCCAGCGTCGTTGCCAGTTCACGTAGAAGGCGGGTGGGCACCAGTTGGCGTGGGCGCCCGCCGGCCAGGAAATACACCGCCCAGGCAGCATCGTCGGCGGGCGCCATGTCAAAGTAGTCGCGCAGTGCCTCGAGCTTGGCATTGCTGGAGGTGGTCGCGTCCAGGCGCAGGAACAGCGTAGCGAAGGCTTTCATGGCGAGGGGGCGGTGTTGGGCACATCGTCTTCGTCGCCATACTCGGTGACGAAGGCGCGGGCATCCAGGCCTTGTTCGGTGAGGTAGCGCACCAGTACCTCGACCGAGCCGTGGGTGACCATCACCCGTTGGGCACCGGTCTGGCCAATGGCCCAGAGCAGGCCAGGCCAGTCGGCGTGGTCGGACAGCACAAAGCCCCGGTCCACGCCGCGCCGCCGGCGGGCGCCGCGTAGCAGCATCCAGCCGCTGGCGAAGGCATCACTGTAATCGCCAAAGCGGCGCATCCAGCTACTGCCGCCGGCTGACGGGGGCGCCAGGACCAGTGCCTGGCGCAGCAGTGGATCGTTGCGCGGAATATCGCCTGCGTAGCGGGTTTCCGGCAGGCGGATGCCGGCATCCCGGTACACCCGGTTGAGCGGCTCCATGGCGCCATGCACGAGGATCGGGCCGATGCTGGCATCCAGCCCATGCAGAATCCGCTGGGCCTTTCCGAAGGCATAGCAGAACAGCACGCTGGCCTTGCCCTGTTCACTGTTGGCCCGCCACCAGGCATTGATGCTGGCGAAGATCTCGCTTTGGCTTGGCCAGCGGTAGATCGGCAGGCCGAAGGTCGACTCGGTGATGAAGGTGTGGCACGCCACCGGTTCGAAGGGCGTACAGGTGCCATCGGGTTCTACCTTGTAGTCACCGGATGCAACCCAGACTTCACCTCGATACTCCAGGCGCACCTGTGCCGAACCCAGCACGTGCCCGGCCGGGTGCAGGCTCAACGTCACGCCGTGGTGCAGCAGGCGCTCACCGTAGGGCAGGGTCTGCAGATTGATGTCCTGGCCCAGGCGGCTGCGCAGAATGCCGGCACCGGGGCTGGCGGTCAGATAATGGCCATTGCCGGTGCGTGCGTGGTCGCCGTGGCCATGGGTAATGACAGCCCGGTCCACGGGCCGCCAGGGGTCGATGTAGAAATCTCCGGGCGGGCAGTACAGGCCTTCGGGGCGGGCGATGACGAGGTCCATGGCACGGGCACTGGTTCAGGGGTTACCCGTTAAGAGGCATGGTGCTGGACGTTAGTTCGGATGGATTTGGGAGGGAGCTGCTGAAAAACTTCATCAAGCCCCCTCATGCGCCCCTGAAGAACGCCCTTACCGCCCCGGCACCAACGTAAGCCGCTGGTTGCCATACGCCCTGCCGAAGTTCTGCTGTTGCAGTGGCAGGCTCATGAAGCGCCCTTTGAACCAGGCATCCAGCCCATCGCGGTAATGCGCGCTGGCCGGGTTGCCGGACTGGCCGCTGCTGGTCAGTATCTGCAACGGTTCGGCCTGGCCGAAGTCGACGATCATCCGTGCCGAGGCTGGCAGACGCGTGTCGAAGTCGCTGCCCCAGGCGAATGGTGTGAGGGCCAGGGTAGTGAAGTCGCCGCCTGCGGCAAGCGGCGAACGGCTGATCGCATCACCCAGGCCATGGTAGGCCGGTGCCGGCCAGCGGTACTGGTGCAGCTTGCCCCACTGCCAGGTGCGTCGGTCGGCCCCCAGCTGTGCGATACCGGCCTCCATTGCGCCCGCCAGGCTGCGGGCGAGGATGGCGGGCTTGTCTTCTTTCTGCGGCGTGTTGCGGTCATCCCAGAAGGGGCTGTCATCGCGGCCCAGCAGATGATCGGCCTGCGCCGAGAACGACAAACGTGCATTGCTGACGAATGCCTGCCAGGCCGGGCCGGACTCCGGGCCCAGGTCATCGAGGAAGGTCTGGCGAGCGACCTCCTGCAAGAACAACTCGTACAGCGCGGCATCGGCCGACACCGGGCTCAGGCGGCCATCGAAGGCCTTGAGCCGGGCCAGCGTGTCGCGGGCCTTGTCGCGCTGCCCGGCGGGGAGGGCGTCGATTGCCTGCTTCAGTGGCTGGGCCATGCCGGGTGCGTCGAACATCTGCTTGAGCTTGTTGGCCAGCAAGGTCACCTGGTCGTTCTGCAGGGCCATCAGGCTGCGACTGTCGTGGCGACCGTTGCCGGCCAGCTGTGCCAGTCGTTCGGCACGCTCGGGGTAGTACCAGGTGCTGGACAGCTGCATGCCATAGCCGCGCGGCAGGCTGCGCTGGTTGGCATGGCCGATCCAGCCCGCGGGTGGGTCCTGGTCGTACGGGTGCAGCATCGGGTCGGCATAGCCGTCCCAGTCGTAACGCCCGTCCCAGCCCGGCGAGGGCAGCAGGCCCTGGCCTTCGCGGCGATTGGGGTAGCGGCCACTGACTTGCCAGCCGATGTGCTCAGGCTCGGCGAAAACGAAGTTGACGGCAGCAGCAGTCACCTCACGTGTGCTGTCGAAGGCCCGCTCCACGTTCTTGGCCCGCGTCAGGTCGAACAGGGCATCCAGGCTGCGATCACCTTTGAACTGTGGCAGGTTCAGCGCAAGGCCCAGGCTGGCATTTTCTGGCTGGGCCAGCAGGGTGCCGTGGCGGGTGTCGTACATCACTTCGCGCACGGGGCGTTGGCCACGTACAAAGTAGGTTTCGCTGCGGGCGCGGGCCGGCAGCCATTTACCATCGGCCAGGTAGCTCAGCTGATTGCCTTGGCGGCGCAGCTGCTCGAGGAACAGGTCCTGATTGTCGGCCATGACCGCGCTGCTGCTCCAGGCCAGCTTGCCATTGTAGCCGGCCAGCACAATTGGCAGGCCCGGCAAGGACAGGCCGGCAACCTGGTACTTGCTGGTATTGATTTGTACCGGGCTCAAGGCCCAGGCGGCGCGGCTGTCGCTGGCCAGCAGGCTCTTGCCGCTGCGGCTGCGCTGCGGGCCCAGGGCCAGGTTGGCCGACCCCGGGCTACCGAGCAGGTCGAGGTCGGCCAGCTTCTGGCTGGCAGCCGCCAGGGCTGCCAGCCCCGGCAATTGGCTGGCCAGGTTCAGGCCCTTGAGCTTGTCCACTTCCATTTCGGCCAACGGCTCGTCCGGGGCCCCGGGCAGCAACCAGGCCAGCTTGTCGCTACCGGCTTTCTGCGCCAGGGTCAGGGCGCTGAGTTCCTCTTGCAGGTTGACCGACTGACTGAACGCGTACAGGCAGAAGATCAGCGCCGAGTCTTCAGGCTTCCAGTATTCGGGGCGATAGCCACTACTGGCCAGGCCTGCTGGCAGCTTGTCGCGGTAGCGGAACAGGTAGGCGTTGACCCCGCGCGCGTACACTTCGAAGAAGCGCTTGAGCCGTGGCGATGCGTCGGCGTATTGCTGGGCGGCACTCTGCTTGAGGTTGGCGGCGCGCATGAGGCGGTCGATATCCAGCGCCTCGCTGCCGGCCAGTTCGGCCAGGCGGCCTTGGGCGAGCAGGCGCATGGCGACCATCTGTTCGATGCGGTCACCGGCGTGCACATAGCCCAGGCTGAACAGCGCATCATGGAAGCTGCTGCTTTCGATCAGCGGCGCACCCATGGCATTGCGCCGTACCGAAACATTCTGTGCCAGGCCTTTGAGCGGCTGCACGCCGCTGGTCGGTGGCACGCTGTCCTGGTAGCCGCCCGTCTGGCAGCCGGCCAGCCCGAGCATGCCGAGCAGGGTGGCAGCGGTTGCGAACCGCAGGCGGAAAGGAGGAAAGGCGGGGGCGGCCATGGCAAGGGCTCCTGCAAGGCGAGGCTGGTTTGGAAAGGCGCTAAGGTAGTAAGCGCGCAGGCGCCATGCAAGGTCCCAGGTCGGTTTATTTGATCGCGCCGGGTCCAACGTCGAAGTGCTCGGCCAAGGCGTCGGAAAAATGCGTGCAATTGATGCGCGTGTAGCGTTGGTAGTCACGGCTCACCGCGAATGCAGAGCCGGGCATCAGCAGGATCTTGTGTTGCTCCAGTTTACGCACGAAAGGTTGCAGGTCGGGCAGGTCCGGGTGGTAGACCCAGAGGAACATACCCCCTTGCGGTGCAATGTCGAATTGCCAGCCGCGCTCGAGCAGCAAGCGTTGGGTTTGCACCTGCTGGCGGATCAGGCGCTGCTGCACGTCTTTCATGTGCCGGGCATACGTGCCATCCGACAATATGGTGTTGACGAAGCGTTCGCAAAACGCGGGGACAGCGACGCAGGTCAGCAGTTTAAGGCGTGTGAGCGGCTCGATCAGGTCTTGCGAGCAGGCAATGAACCCTACGCGCAGCGAGGCCGACAGGCATTTGGAGAAGCTGCCGATGTAGATAACCCGGTCAAGGTTGTCCAGCTCGGCAAAGGTCTGGCGCACAGCAGGGCTGAAGTCCCCGTAAACGTCGTCCTCGACCACGAAGAACTCGTGCTCCACCGCCAGGCGCAGGACGCTGAAGGCGTTGTGCGGGCTGATGTTGCTGCCGGTCGGGTTGTGGAAGGTGCTGTTGCAGAAAAACGCCTTGACCTTGTGCCTGGCCAGGTGGCTTCTCATTTCTTCCACGTCCGGCCCGTCCTGGGTCCGCCGAATGCCGACGACGTGTCCGCCAGCCAGTTGGATCAGCTTGATCAGGTTGCCGTTGCCCGGCTCGTCGACGAACACGTGGTCGCCCGGTTTGATCAGCAACCGTGCAACCAGGTCCAGGCCTTGCGTGGCCCCCAGTGTGGTCAGCAACTGGTTGGGGCGGACTTCGACACGGGTCAGCCGTTTCATGTGCACGCACAGCTGTTTGCGCATGGGCAGGTACCCCTGGATGTCGCCGTACTCTGCCAGCGAGCTCTGCTCCAGCCGCGCCGTGCGACGAATCGCCTTGGCCAGCAGTTCGGTGTCGCGCCACGCTGGGGGCAGCCAGCCGCTGCCCAGCTTGGTGAAGTGCTGGCCGCCCTGCAGCAGCCGGAACAGTGGGTCGCCGGCCATGCATTCGGGTTCGTGGATCACGCTGGTTTGCCGGGCGCGGTTTGCCACGAAGTAGCCTCGCCCGGGTGATGCCGTCAACACACCTTCGCTGACCAGTTGGGCGTAGGCCGACACGACGTCGTGGTAACTGAAGTCCACTGCAGCGGTCAGCTTGCGGATGGAGGGCATGCGTTGCCCGGGCAACCACTCGCCTGCATCCAGGCGTTGTTTCAAAAGGTGATGAAGGCTGCAGGGGATCATGGCAGGTCCGAAACCGTTAGAAAAAAAAGCCTAACAGTTAACGGAAATGCTTGTCGACTGTTCGTTTGCAAATGGCCAGCACATGCCAATATCCCTGTGTCGGAACTTTCGGCTGCCAACAAAGGCGGCACTTTTAGCGTCTGTGCAGACCAGACAACTGGATATCAAGCCCATGCACCCTATGGACATGCAATCAGCCGTCATTGCCAGGCTTCCTGTCCCTGACGAACTGGAGTCATTCAAAGTTGTAAAGAATCTTGTGACCTCGGCGTTATTGGAGTGTTGTTCAGTCGTCGAGTTCGAAGCACTGAAAGAAACAATGGTCATAGAGCATGTGACTGAACAGGCACATGCCGATTTACAGGCATTTGCCATGAAGGATCCGGCTGCCGGCCGCGACCTGGTATTCATTGCAAAAACCTACACCTCTTATTCTGCGGTTTTGCATTATCGGCTTGCCCATTGGATTTACAACAATAGCGCCGCGACCTACGGCGCCGGCGGTCAATGCCTGGCCGCCATGATCTCCAGGCGCGGAAAAATGCTTTCGGGGGCGGAGATCCATTTCCGCAGCCGCATTGGTGCGCGCTTCATCATCGATCACGGCATGGGCACCGTCATTGGTGAAACGTCGACCATTGGTGACGATTGCTACGTGCTTGGCGGCGTAACCCTGGGCGCCCGCGGTATCAGTGACAACCCCTCGAGCCCCAGGCATCCGACGTTGGGTAACCGGGTGCAGATCGGCGCTTTCGCCAGTGTGCTGGGCGCAATTCATGTCGGTGACGGTGCGTTTATCGGGCCGGGCTGCATTGTTACCAAAGACGTCCCGGCCGCTGCCCGGGTACAGGTTAAAACATCATTGCAGGTGGTATTGGAATCATGAACGCTCTGAACTATGAAGTTTTAAGAAATACCGAGAAACTGTATTACAAAGACCAGTATTTGGCGGGCGCGAATACGCAAGTAGCGCGGGTGCACAGTGACGGCATCGAGTTGCTGAGTACGGTGGCCTATCCAGAAGGGGGCGGCCAGGAAGCGGACTTCGGCACCATTGAATTACCGGTGGGTACCGTGCGATTCGTCTGGGTTAAAAAACTCTACGGTAGCCCTATTCGCCTGGAAGGTTTCAAAGGTGGAAAACTGGGCGGCATCATTATTCACAGCCTGCACCCTGATGATTTGCACTTGCTGGATGAAGTCACGGTAGGCATGCCGGCCCGCGTCACTATCGATATCGAACGGCGCGAACGGCTGACGTTGTCTCACAGTGCCAGCCACTTCCTGTATGCCGCCGCCATCGGGCTGCGTGAAGAATTGAAGCAATGGACTATCGGCTGCCATATCAAGGAGGACACGGCACGTTTCGACTTCCTGGTCGAGGACGCGTTCACGGCTGAAGACGTACTTGAAATAGAACGACGGGCGAATGAACTGATCGGCTGCGATGCGCCCATCGAGCACTACGCGGTTCAAGGCCTGGAAGACGCGCGTTTGTGGACCTACAACGGCATCGAAATCCCGTGCGGTGGCACGCACCTCGATTCGCCTCGGCGCATCGGGCGCCTTGGCGTCAAGCGCAAACGCCTGGGTAAAGGCAAGGAACGGCTGATCTGCGTGTTCCCCGAGGCCGAAATCGACCTGTCCACTTATCACGAGCACGCATTATGAACAGCACGTTACCGCGGCGCACGTACCTGTACTTCACGGCACAGTCGATCAACCTGACGACTGCCGTGATGTCGGTGACGATGGCCGCCATTGTCGGGGCTGCGCTGGCGCCTGATGCCGCATGGTCCACGGTGCCGTACGGGTTCCAGTTTCTGTGCCTGATGCTGGCAACTTATCCAGTCTCCAGGCTGATGAGCCGTATTGGCCGTAAAAAGGCGTTCATGCTGGGCGCGATTCCCCTGGCGCTGTCTGGCGTCAGCGGCTTTCTGGCGGTGGAGCACCAGCATTTTCCAACGCTGGTACTCAGCCACTCTGCATTGGGTGTGTACATCGCGTTCGCCAACTTCAACCGGTTCGCGGCAACCGACAATCTTTCCCAGGCCTTGAAGCCCAAGGCGCTTTCGCTGGTCGTGGCGGGCGGGGTCATCGCGGCTGTCGTCGGGCCGACGCTTACCGAGTGGCTGCGTGACGTGGGTGGCTACCCACTGTTTTCGCTGTGTTATGCCGCGTTTGTCGGCCTGGCGTTGCTTTCATTGTTGATTGCGCTGTGCCTGCCCAACGATGCCGGTATGGCCAGCGCGGTCAACAGCGCAGCAAAGCCGGCCAGTGTCCGTGCCGAGCCGGCAGGCCCGAGCGTGGTTGTGGCAATGGCTGTCGCTGCGTTGGGCTACGGGATCATGAACCTGCTGATGATCCAGGCCTCGATGCACATGAAACACATGCACGAGGACTTCACTGACGTCCGCCTGGCGATCCAGTGGCATGTGATTGCCATGTTTGCCCCGTCGTTCTTCACCGGCGCCATCATCCAGCGACTGGGTATCAAGACCACCATTTGCGCGGGCCTGGCCCTGTTGATCGGTTGCTCGGCGATGAATATCTGGTCGCACAGCTACGCCATGATGACCCTGGCACTGATTGCCCTCGGGCTGGGCTGGAACCTCACTTACGTAGGCGGAGGCGCCTTGCTGGCCCAGTCACTGCAGAACAGCCCGGCAGCGATGCAGATGCAGGGTAAGAACGACCTGGCCATTGCCATTTTTGCCACCCTCGGCGCATTCAGCCCTTCGCTGTTGCTGAGCTCGGTCGGCTGGGACGGTACCAACGCCATCTGCATGGTCCTCTGCCTGGGGCTGCTGGTTGCCACTGCCGGCCTGCTGCAGAACAAGGTCGGCCTGCAAACTTCAATGGAAGGTAGCCGCAAATGAGCGAGCTCATCAGTGTCAGCGATCGTATCTACACCAAGCTGGAAATGAACAACCCGGGCGGTAGCCACAAATACCGGGCGGCGCGGCGGATCGTCGAACATGCCGTGCGCAAGGGTGAGATCATTCCCGGGGTGACGACCGTCATCGAAAAAACCGGTGGCAGCTTCGGTTTTGGCTTGCTGGCGGCCTGCCACAAGTACCAGGTCGCCGTAGAGCTGGCGGTCGGGCTGAGCTTCAGCCAGACCAAGCGGGATCTGCTGGAGTGTTTCGGTGCCCGACTGATCGGCAAGGAAATGCTGATGGCCGGTGCCACACCCAAGGACGTGGTGATGCATCACCTGGATAACCAGACCGCGCTGGGCAAGTCATACTTCTACACCGACCAGTTCAACAACCCGGTGGGCATCGAAGCCCATCGTTATCAGACCGCCAGCGAACTGGCCGTGCAACTGACCAACGCCGGGGCAGGGCGGCAGATCCTGTTCGTGGGCTGTGCGGGTACTGGCGCCAGTTTCACGGGTATCACCCTGGGGCTGAAGGACCATGGCTTCGATGTGTCGACGGTACTGGTCGATCCCAATGGCTGCGATTCGAGGGCTGGCGTGTTCGCCGACCATCGTTTTGAAGGCATGGCCGTGGGCGTTTGCCCGCCGTTCATGGACTGGTCGCTGGTGGACGAGCGGGCCCAGGTGCAACATGCAGAAATGCTGGCCGCACAGCGCTGGTTCTACATGCAGAGTGGCATTTTCGTCGGTAATACAGCCGCTGCCTGCCTGGCGGTTGCCCAGCGCATGGCCCAGCATCCGCGGTATGTCGAGACCACCCTGGTGACCATCGCCTATGATGCCGGCCTCTGGTACCAGGACCTGTTGGGGGCAAACCGGCGAAAGGCCGCGTAGCCACCTGTGTCAGGCTCATGATCCAGAGGCTGGCACGGAAACTGTGGGAGCGGGCGAGCCCGCGAAGCAGGCGACGCGGTGGATGGCACGGGCTTCGCCCGTGTTCGCGGGCGCGCCGGCTCCCACAGTGTTCGAGCCATCTCTCAGATTTTTATCGCGTCAGTCGATTAGGCGCCGTGGCACTTCTTGTACTTCTTCTCGCTACCGCACGGGCACGGGTCGTTACGGCCAACGTCCTTCAGGGCGTTGCGTACCGGCTCCTGGTGGCCGTGGTTGCAGTGCGGGCCGTGTACATGGCCGTGGTCGTGATGGTGATCATGGCCATGGTTGCAGTCAGGGCCATGAACGTGGGGTTGTTGGGACATTGCAGGGTTACTCCGGTATGTAATCGTCGGGGATTATCTCACCACTGCGCGAGATGTGCAGGTCCCGATGGATGAGCAACCCGGTCGCCAGTTCGCCCTGCAGGGAGTAACGCAGCGGCTGCTTGCTTCTGAGCAGCTTGGCCAGTGGCTTCAGGTGCTGCCACAGGTTGGTTCGTGCGGTGATCTTGAAAGTGCGCCGTGCATGCCCGCCCACGCTGCGCCATACGCTGGCTTCATCCTGCACCAGTAGCAGGTCATTGAGGCGTATTGCATACGACACGTTGCGAATGAACAGGCGGCTGTCATTGGGGTTGTCGACCCGCAGGTGCAACACGAACTCCTGTTCCAGCAACCTGGCCTTGACCGTTTCGACCTCGACCAGATGCACTTCGGGCTCGCGCCAGTCCTCGCCCCAACTGGCACAGCCCGTCAGCCATGCCAGCAGCGCACCGAGCAGTAGCAGACGGGTGCGCTTGATCATGTTCAGCTCCCTACGTAGCTGGCGCAGCATTTCTTGAATTTGTGCCCACTGGCGCAGGGGCAGGGGTCGTTGCGCCCGGCCTTCAGCCCGACCGTTGGGTCGATGAAGTACCAGCGACCGGCATGCTGGACGAAGGCCGAGCGTTCGCGGTGCTGATGATCGCCGTCTTGGTCGTGCCAGCGCGCGGTGAAGGTGACGAAGCTGTGCTCGGGTTGTCCGCCCAGCACTTCTGCGCTTTCCACCTCCAGGCCCAGCCAGGTGCTCTGTGCACTCCAGTCGGCCATGGCAGCACGGTCCAGGCCGGCTTGCTGGGCCGGTAGGGTGGTGGCTACCAGGTAGTCGACCAGGCCCAGCACGTAGGCACTGTAGCGTGAGCGCATCAGGGCCTGGGCATCCGGTGCCGGGGTACCGGCATGGTAATGCCCGCAGCAGGCGTCAAGCAGGTTGCCACTGCCACAAGGGCAGACCGAGACACTCATCATCACCACCAGTACTTGCCGAAGTTTTCAGGGTTGGCCCAGAACCTGGCGTTGAGCCAGTCCGGGACCTGCTTATAGTCATGTAGATCATAGGTGAACAGGCTCAAAACCTGTTGGTCACGGCAGAATTTCTCGCTGGCCGACATGGCCAGGGCGAAAAAGTCGGTGTCCTGCCAGCCGCAGGCAGCCAGGTCGGCCAGCACTGCAACCCGGCTGGCATTGAGGTTGCGAATACCGCCGAGCAGCTCCAGGCCGGTGCGCTTGGGCAAGTGTTCCAGGCAGTCCACCAGTACCGCCAGGTCAAAGCGCTTGGCGGCCAGTTCGGCTGGCAGCGGGCCAGGGGCGGCGGTGTCGATGGTGACCTGGGGGTGTGCCTGGGCGAAGGCGTCCAGCGCCGGAAAGCGCGTACCTACCAGCAGCAGCCGTTGTGGAGTGAAGCGCTCGAGCAGGGCTGCCAGGGCCTGTTGCGGGGTGCGTTTGGAGAAACCTTCGGTCATTGCCATTCCTCGTTCAAGTCATCCAAGACTAGCGGGCTGCGGCGTGCGGGCAAAGAGGCATGTGACCGTGTCGTAGCTTATTGCTGGCAGGGTTGGAATGCGCGGTCTTTACTCCCAGAGATCGGCCTTATGCCGATTCCCCCTAGGAGAAGCAATGAAATGAGCATAGTACGCACAGCGTTACCCCTGGTACTGCTCACCAGTGTGTTGACTGGTTGTGCAGGTTTGCAAAAAACCGACTGGCCGAAATGTGCCGCCGTCGGGGGTGTAGGCGGCGCCGCCCTGGGCGCCATCGAAAGCTCCAGCTGGGCTGGCTGGGGTGCGTTGCTGGGCGGTGGCCTGGCGGCGGGCTATTGCTGGGCCCATGGCGATGGCGACGAGGATGGCGACGGCGTGCCAGACAGCCGTGACAAGTGCCCTGGCACCCCGCGTGGTGTGCAGGTCGATGCCAACGGATGCCCGCCTGAGCCGGTTGCGGTGGTCGAAGAAGTGGTGGTGCAGAAGGAAGAAGTCATTGTCATCCGCGACGTGCACTTCGAGTTCGATTCTGCGCGCCTGACGGCCAGTGACAAAGAGCGCCTCAATACCATTGCCACGCGCCTGAAGCAGGAAGCGCCCTCTGCCCGCCTTAGCGTCAGCGGCCATACCGACAGCGTCGGTTCCGACAGCTACAACCAGAAACTGTCCGAGCGCCGTGCCCATTCGGTGACCGATTACCTGGTCGAGAGCGGTGTACCGCGCAGCAGCTTCGTTTCGGTGGTCGGCGCGGGTGAAACCCAGCCGGTGGCAGACAACGCCACGGGCGAAGGGCGTGCCATGAACCGTCGTACCGAGATCAAGATCCAGCGGTAAGACGGCAGGCGCCCGTGCCTCGAGCAGTGGCACGGGCGCGTCTTCATGCCGGCCAGCCGTTTGTGGCCAATGACACAGGAGCATTCAGCATGAGTGTGACGTCGAAGGCGGCTTTGCCGCTGTTGGTGGCTGCCAGCCTGCTCACGGGCTGCGCTACGCACAGCGATGGCAGCGCGCCCCTCAATCAAAGGACCTGGCCCATCTGCAGCCTGCTGGGCGGCTTGGTCGGTGGTGGCCTTGGTGCCATCGAGAGTTCTTCCTGGGCTGCCGGTGGTGGCGCCTTGGGCGCCATCGCCGGCGGGCTGATTTGTTACGCCCAGGACGGTGACGAAGATGGTGACGGCATTTTCGACCGGCGCGATCACTGCCCCGAGACCCCGGCCAACACGGCGGTCGACCACATGGGTTGCCCACTGAAACAGTACCCGGCCGCGCCACCTGCCAGTGCACCCGAACCCTCGCCAGAGGTGATCACCCTCGATGACAACGGCGCGGTGATGTTCGCCTTCGACTCCGCCGAACTGACGCCGGCGGCCCAGCAACGCCTGCAAGGCCTGGTGGAGAAGCTCAATTCACCGACGGTGGCCAAGGTTCGTGTGATCGGACACACCGACAGTGTGGGCTCCGACAGCTACAACCAGGCACTTTCCGAACGCCGCGCCAGCAGCGTTGCCGAGTACCTGATCGGCCAGGGCCTGGAGATGGGCAAGGTCACCAGCCAGGGCCGTGGGGAAAGCGAACCGGTTACCGACAACGAAACCGAGGAGGGCCGCGCGCGCAACCGACGGGTGGAGCTGCACCTCAACTGAGTGTTGCTGGCGCTTGCCTGGGCATTGCCGTTAATGTTGTTCGCACGGTTTGCTCGATCAGGCCACCTCGACATGACAACCATCTATAGGGGCGTGGTATGAAGTTCATCCTGGGCCTGGGCAAGGTCCTGACGGTCGCTTTCTGGGGGGTGGTGCTGTTCAATCAGCTGATGCCACAACCCTTGCCCTTCAATCTGCTGATCAATGCCGCAGGCATCGTCTTGTTTGGCCTGCACCTGCTTGAAATGCTGTTCTTCAATCGCAGCCTGCGCGGGCGCAGTCACCGTTGGTTTGACCGTTTGCAAATCCTGTTGACGGGAATCTTTCATGTCATGTCCATTCCCCGTCCGCGGGAGGCGCCGCGGGTGAACTGATCTTGCCGCGTAATAATTCTCGCTGCGATCCCTTGCAGGAGTGGGCTTGCCCGCGAACACTGGCAACGCCGGTGCCATCCATCGTGGCACCTGCTTCACTGCCTTTTTCACGCAGCGCCTGTCAGATCACCAGACGCGAACTGGCCACCGCAACGACGGCCAGCCCCAGCAGCAGATTGACCCCCACCATCCGCCGAATGCGCCCCAGTACCGCCGCCCCCGTCGGCCAGTCCTCGGCCTGCACCGCTGCCTTCAATTCCGGCAGCAGCAACGCCTGAATGCGCATGAACAAGGCAAGCATGGCGATCCCGCCACCGATCATCACGTGCACGTACCTGGGCGCCGTCTCGAAACCGCTGAAGCGCATGTGCAACATGCCGATACCACTTATCGCCAAAATCGCCACCGCCAGCCAGACCCAGCCGAAGAAGCGTCGGAAAACTTCCACCCACAAGCGCAGGCGGGCAGGCCCTTCAAGGGCTGCAACCGTTGCCGGGCGCAGCACCAGCCAGGCGAAGAACATGCCGCCGACCCATACGAGTGCGGCCAGAACATGCAGTGTGTAGGGCAGGGCAAAGGCGAGCATTCGGATCTCCATGCGGCAGAAAGGGCAATAGCGGGGTATGATAGCCGCCCCATGTGAAACACTGAAAATATATCCAGCCCTTCGGGCGCCTGCAGACCATGATCAGCAACGAACTCAAAGCCACTATCCAGGGCGCCTATTCGCGTTTTCTCGAAGCCAAGAGCCTCAAGCCGCGCTATGGCCAGCGCCTGATGATCGCCGAAGTGGCCAAGGTGCTTGGCGACATTGCCTGCGACGATGAAGGCCGCCGCGCCGGCGAGCCTGCCGTGGTGGCCGTGGAAGCGGGCACCGGTACCGGCAAGACGGTAGCCTACAGCCTGGCAGCCATCCCGGCGGCCAAGGCCGCCGGCAAACGCCTGGTGATCGCGACGGCCACCGTGGCCCTGCAGGAACAGATCGTCTTCAAGGACCTTCCCGACCTGATGCGCAGCAGCGGCCTCAACTTCAGCTTCGCCCTGGCCAAGGGCCGTGGCCGCTATCTGTGCCTGTCCAAGCTCGACATCCTGTTGCAGGAAGGCCACGCCCAGTCAGCCACAGCTCAGTTGTTCGAGGAAGAAGGCTTCCGCATCGAAGTCGACGAGCGCAGCCAGAAGCTGTTCAACAGCATGATCGAGAAGCTTGCCGGCAACCGCTGGGACGGTGACCGTGACAGCTGGCCAGAGGCCCTGGAAGACCAGGACTGGGCACGCCTGACCACCGACCACAGCCAGTGCACCGGCCGCCACTGCCCCAACTTCCAGCAGTGCGTGTTCTATAAGGCCCGCGAAGGCATGGGCAAGGTCGATGTGATCGTCACCAACCACGACATGGTTCTGGCCGACCTCGCCCTGGGTGGCGGTGCGGTGTTACCCGACCCGCGCGATACCATGTACGTGTTCGACGAAGGCCATCATCTGCCAGACAAGGCCATCGGCCATTTCGCCCACTATTCGCGGCTGCGTTCCACCGCCGACTGGCTGGAGCAGACCGCCAAGAACCTGACCAAATTGCTGGCCCAGCATCCGCTGCCTGGCGACCTGGGCAAGTACATCGAGCAGGTGCCGGAGCTGGCGCGAGAAGTACGCACCCAGCAGCAGTTCATGTTCACCCTTTGTGAACAGGTGGCTGACTTCCGTCCCAGCGAGGACACCGAAGGCCGTGAGCGCCCGCGTTACCGTTTCGAGGGTGGGGTGGTGCCGGAGCAGATTCGTGAAGTGGGCATCGAACTGAAAAAGGGCTTTGCCCGCCTCAACGATCTGTTCACCCGCCTGGCTGACCTGCTCAAGGAAGGCATGGACGGCGAGGTCAATATCGGCATCGCCAGCCATCAGGCTGAAGAGTGGTATCCGCTATTCGGCAGCCTGGTCACCCGTGCCCAGGGTAACTGGGAGCTGTGGACGGCCTTCACCGCCGAAGACCCGGAAGACAGCCCGCCCATGGCGCGCTGGCTGACCTTGGCCGAAAGTGGCGCGCTGTTCGACATCGAAGTCAACGCCAGCCCCATCCTCGCCGCCGATATGCTGCGGCGCAGCCTGTGGAGCGTGGCCCACGGCGCGCTGGTGACCTCGGCGACATTGACCGCGCTGGGCAAGTTCGACCGTTTCCGCATGCGTTCGGGGTTGCCGCGCGACGCGGTCACCTGCGTGGTGCCCAGCCCGTTCGTGCATGGCGATGCCGGCCTGTTGCGGGTCCCCGACCTGCAGGCCGACCCACGCGATGCAGCAGCGCACACCGCGGCGATCATCCGCGAACTGCCGAACATCGTCGAAGATGCCCGTGGCGCGCTGGTGTTGTTCTCGTCACGCAAGCAGATGCAGGATGTGTTTGACGGTCTGGACCGTGACTGGCGCAAGCTGGTGCTCATCCAGGGCAACCTTTCAAAGCAGGAAACACTGAACAAGCACAAGGCGCGGGTCGACGATGGCCAGCACAGCGTGCTGTTCGGCCTGGCCAGCTTTGCCGAGGGTGTCGACCTGCCGGGCGCGTATTGCGAGCACGTGGTCATCGCCAAGATTCCCTTTGCTGTGCCCGACGACCCGGTCGAAGCTGCGCTGGCCGAGTGGATCGAGGCACGTGGCGGCAACCCGTTCATGGAAATTGCCGTGCCTGACGCCTCGTTGAAGCTGATCCAGGCCTGCGGCCGCCTTCTGCGTACCGAGCAGGATCGCGGCGTTATCACCTTGCTTGACCGGCGCTTGGTCACGCAGCGCTACGGCAAGGCTATTCTCAATGCGCTGCCGCCGTTCCGGCGGGAAATTTCCTGACCGCCGGAGCACTTGCGCCGGCGCATTGTCCATTACTCGTCTTGGGCCCATCAGGGTCCTGAAGGAGAGCCCCAGCCTTATGATCCGCCGCACCCTGCCCGCCGTATTCGCCTTGTTGTGCAGTTCACCCTTGCTGGCCGGGCAGCAAACGCTGTTCAGCTTCGTGCGCCCGGCTTCGGTGGTCAATGTGGCGACGGTGGATGCCGGCATGCCGCAGTACAACGCGGAACAAACGGCCGAGGGCGAGGTGTTGCGGCGTGTGGTGTTCAACCCGGCCCAGCAGCCGACCCTGCGCCTGAGCCCGCAGAGCGGGGTGTGGGACTGGTCCGCCGGGCAGTTCCTGACCTTGCGCCTGCAAAGTGCCATGGATTGGGCATTGACCGTGGATGTCACAGTGCAAGGCAGCGATGGCCGCGTCTTGACCAGCCGTATCGACCTGCCTGCTGGCCCCGCGCAAACCGTGATGGTGCCCCTGACGGCCAGTTCGCCGCTGGACCAGGGCATGCGCGTCGGCCCGCCGATGCCCTGGAACCATGGTGGTCAGCGCCTCCTTTTGACCAGCAGTGCCGGTGCAGTCGACCTCAAGCAGGTGACCTCGGTCAGCCTGAGCATCCCCAGCCCCAAGGTGGCGCAGAGCCTGCTGATCGAGCGTGTCGGTATCCAGGATGACGACCAGGCGTACAGGGCGGCCTACCACGAGCTGATTGATGCTTATGGCCAGTCGACTCGCGGTAACTGGCCCGAGAAGGTATCCAGTGACGAGCAGCTCAAGGCGGCCGATACCCGTGAACAGCAACAGCTCAAGGGCTGGTTGGCAGAGCGCGGCAAGCTGCAGCTGGACGCTTACGGTGGCCTGGTGGGCGGGCCGGCCTTTGCAGCCAAGGGTTTCTTTCGCACTGAAAAGCGTGATGGCCGCTGGTATCTGGTAACGCCGGATGGGCACCCGTTCTATTCCCTGGGGGTGAACGCCGTGGCGGCAGACGGCGGGCGTACCTATGTCGCCGGGCGCGAAGGCATGTTCAAGGCCTTGCCCGCTGAGGGCGATGCACTGGCCGCGTTCTATGGCGAAAGCAACAACGACGATGGCAATGCCTCGTCGCAAGGGCGCAATTTCAAGCAGGGGCGCTGGTTCGACTTCTACGCCGCCAACCTGCAGCGTACCTATGGCAAACCCTGCCGGCCCGCAGTGGAGGGCCAGCCAGCCGATTGCGCGCCGCCGGTGCTGGATGCCGACCGCTGGCAGGCGCATGCGCTTGATCGCCTTCAGGCCTGGGGGTTTAACACTATTGGCAACTGGAGCGAGCCGGCGCTTGGCCAAGCCAGACGCATGCCGTACACCTTGCCGCTGTCGATCGTAGGCGACTACGCCAGCATCAGCACGGGCATGGACTGGTGGGGCCGCATGCCCGACCCGTTCGACCCGCGTTTTGCCATGGCCACCGAGCGTGCCGTGGCCATCGCCGCTCGTGATCACCGTGACGACCCTTGGCTCATCGGCTACTTCGCCGATAACGAACTGGCATGGGCCGCCCCTGGAAGCGACCCCAAGAGCCGTTATGGCCTGGCCTACGGCACCTTGCGCCTGACCACCGATGTGCCAGCCAAACGCGCATTCCTCAAGCAGTTGCGCGACAAGTATCGCAACCAGGAAGGGTTGTCCAAGGCCTGGGGCATCGAACTGACCGCCTGGGAACTCATGGAAGATCCTGGCTTCGAGGCGCCGTTGCCTGACCCGGAGCACCCGGAAATCGAACGTGACTACCAGCACTTCCAGCGGGTATTTGCCGAGACCTACTTCAAGACCATTTCCGATTCGTTGAAATGGCATGCGCCCAATCACATGCTCCTGGGTGGCCGCTATGCAGTTAGTACGCCGGAAGCGGTCAAGGCCTGTGCCGAGTTCTGCGATGTACTGAGCTTCAACTTCTATACCCTCAAGCCACAGGACGGCTACGACTTTGCCCGCCTGGCAGAGCTGGACAAGCCGGTGCTGGTGTCCGAGTTCCAGTTCGGCTCGCGTGATCGCGGGCCGTTCTGGCCGGGGCCATTGGAGCTGGCGCGGGAAGAGGATCGCGGCCCGGCCTATGCAAACTTCCTCAAGGCCGCCATGGCGCAGCCGATGATCGTTGGCGCGCACTGGTTCCAGTACCTCGACCAACCGGCCAGCGGTCGCCTGCTAGATGGTGAGAACGGCCACCTCGGGCTGGTGGCGATTACCGATATGCCCTATCCAGGGTTTGTCGATGCCGTGCGCAAAAGCAATCTGCAGACCATGAACCAACTGCGTGCCGAGCTGGAAAAACCGGCCCCCTGAGATCAGGCGGATGCAGTCAACCCAGGTGAGAGCGGCCTTGTGTCGCGACCACTTGGCCCAAGCCTGTTTGCAAAACACCCAACTACTGAAACAATGCACACCTTTTTGGATATGGTCGTACGGAGAGCAGCGGGTGCAGATCCAGGGTCACTATGAGCTGAAGTTCGAAGCTGTGCGCGAAGCTTTTGCCGCACTGTTCGATGATCCCCAGGAGCGTGGCGCCGCGCTGTGCATCCAGGTGGGTGGCGAAACCGTCGTTGACCTGTGGGCCGGCAGTGCCGACAAGGACGGCCAGCAGGCCTGGCACAGCGATACCATCGCCAACTTGTTCTCCTGCACCAAGACCTTCGCGGCCGTTACCGCCCTGCAGCTGGTCGGCGAGGGCAAGCTGGCCCTCGATGCCCCGGTGGCCAACTACTGGCCCGAGTTCGCCCAGGCGGGTAAGCAGTCGATCACCTTGCGTCAGCTACTCAGCCACCGTGCCGGCTTGCCGGCCATTCGTGAGCTGCTGCCGGCTGAAGCCTTGTATGACTGGCAGATCATGGTCGATGCCCTGGCAGCCGAGACTCCGTGGTGGACGCCAGGCACAGAACACGGCTATGCCGCCATCACCTTTGGCTGGCTGATCGGCGAGCTGATTCGCCGTGCCGACGGCCGTGGCCCTGGCGACTCGATCGTGGCCCGCACCGCCCGCCCATTGGGCCTGGATTTCCATGTTGGCCTGGCCGACGAAGAGTTCCACCGCGTGGCGCATATCGCCAGGGGCAAGGGCAATGCTGGAGACAGTGCAGCGCAACGCTTGCTGCAGGTGACCATGCGCGAGCCTGAGGCACTGTCAACCCGTGCCTTTACCAATCCGCCCGCGATACTGACCAGCACCAACAAACCGGAATGGCGTCGCATGCAGCAGCCAGCGGCCAATGGCCATGGCAACGCACGCAGCCTGGCGGGGTTCTATGCCGGGCTGCTGGACGGCAGCCTGCTTGAATCCGAACTGCTCGATGAGCTGACCCGCGAGCATAGCCTTGGCCAGGACCGTACCTTGCTCACCCAGACCCGTTTCGGCCTGGGCTGCATGCTCGACCAGCCCGATGTGGCCAATGCCACCTTTGGTCTCGGCGCCCGCGCCTTTGGCCACCCTGGTGCCGGTGGTTCGGTCGGTTTTGCCGACCCGGAGTACGATGTGGCCTTCGGTTTTGTGGTCAATACCCTCGGCCCTTATGTGCTGATGGACCCACGCGCCCAGAAACTGGTACGCGTCCTTGCCAGTTGCCTTTGATCGGGTAATGCGGGTATTGCCACCCCCCTTTGACTATTCTCAATGGCAACGCCTGAAGTTCGTAGGCAAAATATCTTTCTATTTCATGGTGTATCGCTGATGTCTTCACATAAAACCTTAGCACTCGCCCTGTGCCTGACCGCCGTTACCGGCTGCGCCAGCCACTCCCCGGACGGCTCCAAGGAAGGTGGCTCCAGCTGGTGGCCTTTCGGTTCGGACAAGGTTGCCGAGCAGGAAGTGAAGTCAGCCGTCACTGAAAACGTGGCCAAAGCCGATGCCAAATCGGAAAGCTCCAGCCGCTGGTGGTGGCCGTTTGGCGGTGACGACAAGCAAGCCAAGGGGCCGGTGGTACCGAAGATCGATCAGAAGGCCACGCAGGCCTGGCTGGACGAATACGAGCCCAAGCTGCGCGAAGCGATCAAGGACAGCAAGCTGGAGCTGGAGCGTCGTGACAACGTGCTGGCGGTAACCCTGCCGGTGGACAGCTCGTACAATCCTGATCGCCCGAACATGTTGCTGCCCATGTCCCTGGGCCCGATTACCCGCGTTGCCAAGACTGTCGAAGGCGACCCCAAGACTGCCGTGCTGGTACTGGGCCATGCCGACAGCAGCGGCGCCGCCGTTGCCAACCAGAAGCTCAGCCTGGAGCGCGCCGCTTCGGTATCGGCCATCTTCCGCCTCAGCGGCCTGCAGCGTGACCGCCTGACCCTCAAGGGCATGGGTTCGGTGATGCCGCG
Organism: Pseudomonas sp. CGJS7; assembly: GCF_036961695.1. Classification (NCBI taxonomy): domain Bacteria; kingdom Pseudomonadati; phylum Pseudomonadota; class Gammaproteobacteria; order Pseudomonadales; family Pseudomonadaceae; genus Pseudomonas; species Pseudomonas sp. CGJS7. Next base: position 96,871 of record NZ_JBAMDI010000016.1, read on the forward strand.
CGCTGCCAACGACAGTGCCGAGGGGCGCGCCCTGAACCGCCGCGTGGAGATGTTGCTGACTCCGCAAAACACCATGGTCGCGCTGCTGGCCAAGTACCAGCAGGCCGCCCCGGCACCCGCCCCGGCCTCGATGGTGGCGGTGCAGGATGCCAAGGCACCAGCCGCCAAGGCCGCTGGCAGCAAACCGGCCGTCAAGGCTGCGGCGAAGAAACCGGTAGCCAAGGCCAAAACGCCTGCGAAGACTGCAGCCAAGAAAAAAGCTGCGCCGGCCAAGCCTGCAGCCAAGAAAGCTGCCGTTGACAAGAAAGTAGCTGCCAACAGCCCTGCGAAGACCAACTGATCGTCAAGGAACCGCAGTAATGACCCAATCCCTGGCCGATATGCGCCGCGATTACACCCGTGATGGCCTGGCCGAAGCCCAGGCACCAGGGCAGCCGTTCGCCCTGTTCCACCAGTGGTTTGCCGATGCGGTGAAAACCGAGCAGGTACCGGTGGAAGCCAACGCCATGACCTTGGCCACCGTGGACGGCGAAGGTCGCCCGCATTGCCGTGTATTGCTGTTGAAGGGGCTCGACGAGCAGGGTTTCACCTTCTTCACCAACTACGACAGCGCCAAGGGTCAGCAACTGCAAGCCAACCCCTTTGCGGCAATGACCTTCTTCTGGCCTGCGCTGGAGCGTCAGGTGCGGATCGAGGGCCGGGTGCAGAAGGTCACGGCGCAGGAGTCGGATGCCTACTACCAGGTGCGCCCGCTGGGCAGTCGCCTGGGGGCCTGGGCTTCGCCACAGAGCCGCGTGATTGCCGGGCGCGAAGAGTTGGAGAGCCTGGTAAAGGCCACCGAAGCGCGTTTCTCCGACACCCAGCCGCACTGCCCTGAGCATTGGGGGGGGTACCGGTTGTTGCCCGAGCGCATCGAGTTCTGGCAGGGGCGGCCAAGCCGCTTGCATGACCGGTTGAACTATCGACTGGTGGATGGGCAGTGGCTGCGAGAGCGGCTGGCGCCCTGAGCAACCGGGGCCGCCAAGCGGCCCCAGCCATTGATCAAGCTACCCCGGATAACCTGCCGCCTCGCGCTCCAACCACCCCGCCAGTTGCTTACGCCCCACCTTCTCCTGCCGCGCCTGCGCCAACCTTTCCAGCATGAACGCGCGTTTTTCAGGATCGGTCCCTGCCAGCGACAACGCCAGGTCGCGGTCCATCCAGCGGCGCATGCGCACATACAGCCACCAGTGGAAATACAGTCCCGCAACGGTGGTGACCACGACGATGAAGTAATCCATGGCTATTCTTGGTCTCACTTGAAAGGCCTTCGACACAGCCCGGCAGGCTGTACCCCGGCTGAATGAAAACAATTTTATTACGTTTGTACCGTGACAGCCGTCAATGTGCAGCGTCTAATGAGCACCTGACTTATGGAGACTTTACCCATGCGTAAATCCGCTTTGCTGGTGGCGACCTTTACCACCATGTCGCTGCTGCTGGGGGGCTGTGCCTCGAGCCTGACCGGTGACAGCTACTCTCGTGACGAAGCCCGCCGCGTGCAAACCGTGCGTATGGGTACCATCGAATCCCTGCGTCCGGTCAAGATCGAGGGCACCAAGACCCCGATTGGCGGCGGTGCCGGTGCCATCGTGGGTGGCGTAGCCGGCAGCGCCGTGGGCGGTGGCCGTGGCAGCATCGTGGCTGCCGTGATCGGTGCCGTGGCCGGTGGCTTGGCCGGCTCCGCAGCAGAAGAAGGCCTGACCCGTACCCAAGGTGTCGAAATTACCGTTCGTGAAGATGATGGCAGCATGCGCGCTTATGTGCAGGCTGTGCAGGAGAACGAAATCTTCCGCGTTGGCGACCGCGTGCGCATCATGACAGTTGACGGTACCAGCCGCGTTTCGCACTGACCGTAGCGCAGTCAAACAAAACCCCGACATGGCTGATGCCAGTCGGGGTTTTTTCAGGCCTCAGCCAAGTCAGGCAATGCTGGTTTTGCGGCTGGCCATTGCGGTGACGGCGTAGCCGATCACCGCGGCAAAGAACGAACCAGTAAGAATGCCCATGCGGTCCATGCCGGCGTACTCACTGCTACCCGGGGCGAAGGCGAGCGAGCCTACGAACAGGCTCATGGTAAAGCCAATGCCGCAGAGTATCGCCACCCCCAGAATTTGCCCCCAACCAGCGCCCGCAGGCAGCGCGGCCAGGCGCAGCTTGACCGCCACCCAGGTCAGGCCGAAAACCCCCACGGTCTTGCCCAGCAACAGGCCGATCGTGATGCCCATCGGCACGGGGTGGGTGAAGCTGTCTACGGTCATGCCTGCCAGCGAAACGCCGGCATTGGCAAAGGCGAAAATTGGCAGGATGGCATAGGCCACCCAGGGCTGCAGGGCGTGTTCCAGCGCCAGCAGCGGCGACGATTCAGCATTGCGTGTACGCAGCGGGATGCAAAAGGCCAGGGCGACACCAGCCAAGGTGGCATGCACGCCACTCTTGAGCACGCAGACCCACAGGATCAGGCCAACGATCATATACGGGCCAAGCTTGATCACACCAAGCCGGTTCATCGCCACCAGCACCAGCAGACAGGCCGCAGCCAGCAGCAGCGATACACTCGACAGGGTGCCGGAGTAGAACAGGGCGATGACAATGATCGCACCCAGGTCGTCGATGATCGCCAGGGTCATCAGGAACAACTTCAGTGACACCGGTACGCGTTTGCCGAGCAGGGCCAGGACACCGAGGGCGAAGGCGATGTCGGTGGCGGTAGGGATCGCCCAACCGGCCACGGCCGCAGGGTTGTCCCGGTTGATGAACCAGTAGATCAGCGCTGGCACCACCATGCCGCCCACGGCTGCGGTGGCAGGCAGAATCACTTGTGAGGGCTTGGACAGGTGACCGTCGACCACCTCGCGTTTGACCTCCAGGCCGATGAGCAGGAAGAACAGGACCATCAGGCCGTCGTTGATCCACAGTAGCAATGGCTTGGCGATGTTCAGCGCGCCGACCTGGATGGCGACGGGTACCTCGAGCAAGCCGCCGTACAGGTAGGACAGTGGCGAGTTATTGATGATCAGGGCCAGAACGGCGGCGGCGATCAGCAGCAGGCCGCTGGCGGCTTCGAGCTGGAAGAATCGGGTAAACAGGCTACGCACGGGCTGTAGGCCCTCCATGAGCAGTTTACGCAGGGTACGGGCGTACACCCTAGCCTGTAGAGATATGCTTTCAAACAAAAGACATATTCGTTTTTGTTATATGTTGTTGCTGACAGGCCTGGGGCAAGCCTAGATGGATTTGGGGAAGGATGGGGGAGGGGAAGTCTGGAGTAGGTGCTGGAATAGTCTGATGCCGGACCGGGCCCTTTCGCGGGTAAACCCGCTCCTACAGGGGGCCATTGTTCCGTGTAGGAGCGGGTTTACCCGCGAAGAGGCCCTGTCAGTCGATAAAGCATCAGAGGCCGAGCATATCCCGCGCCACTGCCTCGGCGATGCGAATGCCATCCACACCGGCTGACAGGATCCCGCCCGCGTACCCGGCCCCTTCACCCGCCGGGAACAGCCCTTTGAGGTTCAGGCTCTGGTAATCCTCACCGCGGGTAATCCGCAGTGGCGAAGAGGTACGCGTCTCGATACCGGTCAACACCGCATCATGCAGGTTATAGCCCTTGATCTGCCGGTCGAACGCCGGCAGTGCCTCACGGATCGCCTCGATGGCGAAGTCCGGCAGGCTCGGCGCCAGGTCACCCAAGGTCACGCCCGGCTTGTAGGACGGCTCGACACTGCCCAGTGCGGTCGAGGGCCGGCCGGCGACAAAATCACCCACCAGCTGTGCCGGGGCCTGGTAGTTGCTGCCGCCCATTACATAGGCGTGCGCCTCCAGGCGCTCCTGCAGTTCGATACCGGCCAACGGGCCACCCGGGTAGTCGCGCTCGGGGTCGATGCCGACGACGATGCCGGAGTTGGCGTTGCGCTCGTTACGCGAATACTGGCTCATGCCGTTGGTGACGACTCGCCCTGGTTCGCTGGTGGCCGCGACCACGGTGCCACCCGGACACATGCAGAAGCTGTATACCGAGCGGCCATTCTTGGCGTGGTACACCAGCTTGTAGTCTGCGGCACCCAGTTTCGGGTGGCCGGCGTACTTGCCCAGGCGTGCCTTGTCGATCAGCGTTTGCGGGTGCTCGATACGGAAGCCCACCGAGAACGGTTTGGCTTCCATGTAGACACCTTTGGCGTGCAGCATGCGGAAGGTGTCGCGGGCGCTGTGGCCCAGGGCCAATACCACATGGCGCGAGTGCAACTGCTCGCCGCTTTCAAGCACTACACCGGTCAGTTGGCCATCTTCGATCAACAGGTCGGTGACCTTCTCCTGGAAGCGCACTTCGGCCCCCAGGGCGATCATGTCCTGGCGCATCTGTTCGACCATGCCGGTGAGGCGGAAGGTGCCGATGTGCGGCTTGTTGATGTACAGGATTTCGTCTGGCGCACCGGCCTTGACGAATTCTTCCAGCACTTTGCGGCCGTGGTGTTGCGGGTCCTTGATCTGGCTATACAGCTTGCCGTCCGAGAAGGTACCGGCGCCGCCTTCGCCGAACTGCACGTTGGACTCGGGGTTGAGCACGCTCTTGCGCCACAGGCCCCAGGTGTCCTTGGTGCGCTGGCGCACTTCCTTGCCACGTTCGAGGATGATCGGCTTGAAGCCCATTTGTGCCAGCAACAGGCCGGCAAAGATGCCGCACGGGCCGAAACCGACCACGATCGGGCGCTCCTGCAGGCCTGCCGGGGCCTGGCCGACGAACTTGTAGGTGACGTCTGGGGCCGGGCCGATGTTGCGATCATCGGCGAACTTGCTGAGCAGCTCGGCCTCGTTGCTGGCTTCCAGATCGATGGTGTAGATGAACAGCAGTTCGCTGTTCTTCTTGCGCGCATCGTAGCTGCGCTTGAACAGGTTGAAGCTGAGCAGTTGCTCGTCGCGGATGCCCAGGCGCTGGACGATGGCTTCGCGCAGCGCTTCGTCGGGATGGTCCAGGGGCAGCTTCAGTTCGGTGATTCGTAGCATGGCAGGGTCCAGTATCCCGGCCATGGGCGGCCGGCGGCTTTACACAAACCGCCAAGTATAAGCTGTTAGCCGCCCCGACTGGCAGGATAAAAGCGCCCGGCGATCAGTTGTCGCGCGCACCACCGTAGTAACCGCAGCCGCGCAGGGTCTGGCCGTCGATGCGCAGTTCGGCGCGCAAGTGGCGTACGGCGCCGGTGGCGCTGTCGACGCAGCGTTGCGGGGCGACCCACAGTTCCACGTGCTGGCCGTTGGCTTCGCTGGTCAGGGTCAGGCCGCCGCCGGGCACTTCTTCTTCGAGGAATGGCAGGGGCAGCGGGTCTTTGCCGATGCGGTTAAGCACCATGCCCTTGCCGCTGGCCTTGATGTCCCAGTCCGGTTCATGGCCATTGGCGCGCAGGGTCAGCTGCTTGAAGTTGGGGTCGTCGCAAGCGCGGGTGGAGGGCTCCAGGCGGTACAGGCGGCTGACTTCCAGCTGGCCGTCGTTGTCGGCCTGCTTGGCGCCAGTGAGGCGACCGCGCACGTCGGCGAACAACTTGGCGTTGGCGTCCTTGGCCAGGTTGGCGGACTCCTGCAGGATGCCGGTGCCGGCGACGTCGTTGATCACGAAGCGGCGTGCTTCGCTGCAGGGCTTGAACAACAGGCGGCCGCCGTTGGCGCTCAGTTCGCCCTGCATGCGCGTGGTGCCGATGTTCGGGTCACGGGGCTGCTCGGCCAGTAACTGGCAGCCAGCGAACAGGGGCAGCAGGGCACTGAGCAGCAGGGTAGGGGTGAGACGCATGAGCGGGCTCCGGGGAATCTTTGCCAAAGAGCTGGCCACGATACACGTCCTGCGGGTAGAAAAAAGGGCCCGAAGGCCCTTTTTCATTCAACCCCCGAGGTAGGCATCGCGTACCTTCGGGTCGGTCAGCAGTGCCTCACCGGTGCCCTGCATCACCACCCGACCGTTCTCCAGCACGTACGCCCGGTCAGCGATCTTCAACGCCTGGTTGGCGTTCTGCTCCACCAGGAACACCGTCACGCCATCGCGGCGCAGCTGTTCGATGATGTCGAAGATCTGCTGGATGATGATCGGCGCCAGGCCCAGCGAAGGCTCGTCGAGCAGCAGCAGCTTGGGCTTGCTCATCAGCGCCCGGCCGATGGCCAGCATCTGCTGCTCGCCACCGGACATGGTGCCGCCGCGCTGGATGTAACGCTCTTTCAGGCGCGGGAACAGTTGCAGGACCTTGTCCAGTTGTTCCTGATAGTCGCCCTTGTCGGTGAAGAAACCGCCCATGGCCAGGTTTTCCTCGACGGTCAGGCGAGCGAACACGCGACGGCCTTCCGGCACTACCGCGATGCTTTTGCGCATGATGTGCGAGGACGGCTGGCCGACCAGCTCTTCACCCATGTACTTGATGCTGCCGCTGTGCGCCTGCGGCGAACCGCACAGGGTCATCAGCAAGGTCGACTTGCCGGCACCGTTGGCGCCGATCAGGGTGACGATCTCGCCCTGGTTGATCTCCACGTTGACGCTGTGCAGCGCCTGGATCTTGCCGTAGAAAGTGGAAACGTTTTCAAACTTCAGCATTTACGCTTCCCCCAGGTAGGCTTTGATCACGTCAGGGTTGTCGCGGATCTCCTCCGGCGTGCCATGGGCCAGGGGGGTACCCTGGTTGATCACCACGATATGGTCGGAAATGCTCATCACCAGCTTCATGTCGTGCTCGATCAGCAGCACGGTGACGTTGTGCGACTCACGCAGGTAGGCGATCAGAGCCTTGAGGTCTTCGGTTTCCTTCGGGTTCAGGCCGGCTGCCGGTTCATCGAGCATGATGATGCGTGGCTGGGTCATCATGCAGCGGGCGATTTCCAGGCGGCGTTGCTGCCCGTAGGCGAGGGTGCCGGCGGTACGGTTGGCGAACTCGGTCAGGTTGACCTTCTCCAGCCAGTACTGCGCACGCTCCAAGGCTTCCTTCTCGCTGCGGCGGAAACTCGGGGTCTTGAACAGGCCGGCGAAGAAGTTGGTGTTGAGGTGGCGGTGCTGGGCAATCAGCAGGTTTTCCAGCGCGGTCATTTCCTTGAACAGGCGCACGTTCTGGAAGGTCCGCACCACGCCCTTGCGGGCGATCTGGTGTCCGGCCAGGCCCTGGATCGGCTGGCCATCGAGCAGGATGGTGCCGTCGCTGGGCTTGTAGAAGCCGGTCAGGCAGTTGAACACGGTGGTCTTGCCGGCGCCGTTCGGGCCGATCAGCGCCACTACCTGTTTCTCCTTGACGGTCAGGCCCACGCCGTTGACCGCCAACAAGCCGCCAAAGCGCATGCTCAGGCCGCTGACTTGCAGAATTTCGCGGCTCATCGGGGCAGCTCCATCTGTGGACGTTGCATAGGCAGCAGGCCTTGCGGACGCCAGATCATCATCAACACCATCAGCGCACCGAACATCAGCATGCGGTATTCGCTGAACTCACGCATCAGCTCAGGCAGCAGGATCATCACGATGGCCGCGAGAATCACGCCCAGTTGTGAGCCCATGCCACCCAGCACGACGATGGCGAGGATGATCGCCGACTCGATGAAGGTGAACGACTCCGGCGTCACCAGACCTTGGCGCGCGGCGAAGAAGCTGCCGGCGAAACCGGCGAAGCAGGCACCCAGGGTGAATGCCGAGAGCTTGATCACGGTCGGGTTCAGGCCCAGAGCACGGCAGGCGATCTCGTCTTCACGCAGGGCTTCCCAGGCACGGCCGATCGGCATGCGCAGCAGGCGGTTGATCACGAACAACGCCAGCAGGGCCAGCAGCAGGGCCACCAGGTACAGGAAGATGACCTTGTTGATCGAGTTGTATTGCAGCCCGAAGAACTCGTGGAAGGTCTGCATGCCCTCGGCCGCACGGCGTTCGAAGGTCAGGCCGAAGAACTCCGGCTTGGGGATGTTGCTGATGCCGTTGGGGCCGCCGGTCCAATCGGTGAGGTTACGCAGGAACAGGCGGATGATCTCACCGAAACCGAGGGTCACGATCGCCAGGTAGTCACCACGCAGGCGCAGCACCGGGAAGCCGAGCAGGAAGCCGAACGTGGCAGCCATCAGGCCGGCAATCGGCAGGCACACCCAGAAGCTCCAGCCCAGGTAATGCGAGAGCATGGCGTAGCTGTAGGCACCGACGGCATAGAAGCCCACGTAGCCGAGGTCGAGCAGGCCCGCCAGGCCGACCACGATGTTCAGGCCCAGGCCCAGCAACACGTAGATCAGGATCAGCGTGGCGATGTCGACCGCACCGCGAGAGCCGAAGAACGGCCATACCAGTGCCACCACGATCAACCCGATGATGACATAGCGCTGGGTCTTGGGCAGGGTGAGGTAGTTGCTGACTGCCGGGGGGATCAGCTTGCGATCCGATCGGCGGCCCATCACCGAACTCCACTGCTTGTCGAACAGCACGCGCAGGAACATCAGCACCGAACAGACGGCGATGATGCTGATGGTGAACGAGCCCTGACTGTGCACGACCAGGCTGATGCCGTCGATGCTCAGTTTCAGGCCCAGTACCGGGAAGGCCACGGCCCAGACCAGCAAGGCGCTGAAGAACGCCTGTTTGAGATTTCTGTTCATACTTTTTCAACCTCCGGGCGGCCCAGAATGCCGGTCGGCCGGAATAGCAGGACAAGAACCAACAAGCCGAATGCCACCACGTCCTTGTACTGGTCGCCGAAGATATCGGCACCGAACGCTTCGGCCACGCCCAGCACCAGCCCGCCGAGCATGGCGCCCGGGATGCTGCCGATGCCACCCAGTACCGCCGCGGTGAAAGCCTTCAGGCCCACCAGGAAGCCGGCGTTGGGGTTGATCACCCCGTACTGCATGCTCAGCAGCACGGCCGCCACGGCAGCCAGGGCGGCACCGATGACGAAGGTGAGGGCGATGATGTTGTTGGTGTTGATGCCCAGCAGGTTGGCCATCTTGATGTCCTCGGCACAGGCGCGGCAGGCGCGGCCCAGGCGGGAACGAGAGATGAACAGGGTGAGCAGGGTCATGGCCACCAGGGTGACGACGAACACCAGGATTTGCATGTAGCTGATCAGTACTTCTTCAGCACCGCCTGGCCCGAAGGAGAAACTCCCGGGGATCAGGTTGGGGATGGACTTGTCCTTGGAGTCCTGCGAAAGCAAGACCGTGTTCTGCAGGAAGATCGACATGCCGATGGCAGAAATCAGCGGGATCAGACGGTTGCTGTTGCGCAGGGGGCGGTAGGCAACCCGTTCGATGCTGTAGCCATAGGCACTGGTGACGAAGATCGTCGCGACGAAGGCGACGGTCATCAGGATCGGCAGCGAATGGATACCCATCATGGCCAGGCCCGCGAGGGCGATGAAGGCCACGTAGGAACCGATCATGTACACCTCGCCGTGGGCGAAGTTGATCATGCCAATGATGCCGTACACCATCGTGTAGCCGATGGCGATCAAGGCATAGGTGCTGCCGATGGTCAATCCATTAACCAGTTGTTGGAAGAAATGGTAGATCTCAGGCATTACAGCGCTCCTAAAAACCTGATTTGCATTTCACTGGCAGGGGTACGGCCAGGAAACCGCGGGTGACGGTTTTAAGATTTTCAGGTGAGCCGGCCCCCGGATCGCGGGGATCGGGCCCATGAACCTCATAAAACGAAGCCCACTGCTCGCACAGTGGGCTCGTAGGTCAGCTATTAGTCACGCAGTTACTGAGGGGAGACTTCGGTCTTCGGCTTGCCGAAGTGCCATTCGTAGACCACGAACTTGAAGTCTTTCAGGTCGCCTTTGTCGTCGAACGACAGGTCGCCGGTCGGGGTCTTGAAGGTGCCTTTGTGGATGGCCTCGGCCACCTTGTCGGTATCATCGGAACCGGCTTTCTTGATGCCTTGAGCGATCAGCTCGACAGCCGAGTAGGCAGGGAATACGAACGGGCCACTTGGGTCCTTGCCGTCAGCCTTGATGGCGTCGACGATCTTCTTGTTCGCCGGGTCTGCGTCGAACGACTTCGGCAGGGTGACCAGCAGGCCTTCGGAGGCGTTCTGGGCGATCTGCGAAATGGAGTCGTTACCCACGCCTTCCGGACCCATGAACTTGGCTTTCAGGCCCTTCTCTTGAGCCTGGCGCAGGATCAGGCCCAGCTCTGGGTGGTAGCCGCCGTAGTAGACGAAGTCGACGTTGTTCTGCTTGAGCTTCTGGATGATCGAGGAGAAGTCCTTGTCACCCGCGTTCAGGCCTTCGAACACGGCAACCTTGGTGCCTTTGCTTTCCAGGGTTTGCTTGACGGCGGTGGCGATGCCTTCACCGTACTGCTGCTTGTCGTGCAGGACGGCAACGACCTTCGGCTTGACGTGGTCGGCGATGTAGTTGCCGGCAGCCGGGCCCTGGGCGCTGTCCAGGCCGATGGTGCGGAAGATCAGCTTGTAGCCACGGGCGGTGATTTCCGGCGAGGTGGCGGCCGGGGTGATCATGATCACGCCTTCGTCCTCGTAGATGTCGGACGCTGGCTGGGTGGAGCTGGAGCACAGGTGGCCGACCACGAACTTGACGCCGTCGTTGACCACTTTGTTGGCGACTGCCACGGCCTGTTTAGGGTCGCAGGCGTCGTCGTATTCCTTGGCTTCGAGCATCTTGCCATCCACGCCGCCCGCGGCGTTGATATCCTTGATGGCTTGCTTGGCGCCGATGAACTGCATGTCGCCGTACTGGGTCACGGGACCCGTCTTGGGACCGGCGATGCCGATCTTGATGGTATCGGCGGCAAACGAATGGCTGGCTACCCCGGCCAGTACCATTGCGGCGAACAGCTTGGAAATCTTGATCATAGTGCTCCACTCATTCTGTTGTAATTCTTATAGTCCTGGCGGCCAGGGCTACAGACCGGGCGGGATTTGCGGCGTGGCCATGCCAACGCGCTAGCCCACCTTCCCCCGGAACATGTCCCGGAACTGTACCGGTACAGTGTAGAGCGCTGTTCGAGCGCTTGAAAAGCGGTCGAAAAGTGCGTCTTTCCTGCGTTGTCGCTTGATCGACAGAAAGATACAGAAAGGCGCCATCAAACTGCCTGCATCTGCGACCCCGTCCCACAACTTCGGGGCCAATCGACCAAATTACATATTTGAAACCGGGTTTTTCTGCAAAAATGCCGGCCTTTTTATTGACCGATTTTTTGCGGATACCACCCATGACTGATCAAACAAGCACCCTCTATGCCAAATTGCTTGGCGAGACGGCAATCATCGAGTGGAAAGCGCTGGAGCGTTTTTGGGCCAAGGGTGACCTGATTTGGGTCGACCCCAGCCTTGACCTGATCGCCGTTGCCGAGGCGATGGCCGAGAATCGCAGCGAGATCTTCGCCAAGTGGCGTAGTGATGGCACTGTTGGGCCGGTGTCGGCCGAGCAGGCATTGGACCTGCAAAGCCGCGACCCAGAGATCTGGGCGGTGGTGGTTTCACCGTTCATCGTGATTCAGGTGAAGGGCCAGGAAGAGGCGTGATCTTTTTTAGTGCGCAAAAATACGCATCAGCGCCGTTTTGGTGCTTGAAAGCAATCAAGACGGGTAGAGGGAAGTAACAATTCGGCGTGGCGGTAACAGTTTACGGGATGCGTAATGTGGCCATCGTTCTGCCAGGCGCCACCGGGACCGCCGCCAGCCTGGGAAATGTTCGAATCAGTCAGGAGTTTATCGATGAGCACTGCACTACCTTCGCTTGGATTCGCCGGCATCGGCCTGATGGGCCTGCCCATGTGCCGCCGCCTGCTGGCAGCGGGTTATCCGCTGACGGTATGGAACCGCAGCCCGGACAAGTGCGCCGCGCTGGTCGCTGCTGGTGCGCGCCTGGCCAGCAGCCCGGCCGAATTGTGCCGTGACAGCGACATGGTGCTACTGTGCCTCGCCGACACGGCGGTGGTGCGTGAAGTGGTGTTCGGCGAGCAAGGCGTTGCCCAGGGCGGGCGCAGCGGCCAGTTGCTGATCGATTTCTCCAGCCTGGAACCCACCGCCACCCGTGAAATGGCTGCCGAACTGGCCGCACTGTGCGGCATGGCCTGGCTGGATGCACCGGTATCTGGCGGTACGCCCGGTGCCGAAGCGGGCACGCTGGCGATCATGGTTGGCGGTGAAGCGGCCGATCTGCAGCGTGCACGCCCGGTGCTGCAGGTGCTTGGTCAGCGCGTGACGCATATGGGCGCGGTAGGCGCGGGCCAGGTGACCAAGGCTTGCAACCAGATGATCGTAGCGTGCAATGCCCTGGTAATTGCAGAAGTGGTGGCACTGGCCGAACAGTCGGGCGTGGACGCGACGCTGATCGCTGAAGCGCTGGCGGGGGGCTTTGCCGATTCCAAGCCATTGCAGATTCTTGCACCGCAAATGGCCGAGAGCCGCTTCGAGCCAATCAAGTGGCACGTACGCACGCTGCTCAAGGACCTCGATGGCGCGGTCAAGTTTTCCCGCGAGCAAGGCTCTGCGACGCCGCTCAGTGGCCTTGCCGCGCAACTGATGCGCTTGCACGGTAGCCAGGGTTACCTGCAAAAAGATCCGGCGACCCTGGTAGAGCTGTACCGCAACAAGGTGTGATCCGGCCGTTCTGGCGCTGCAACCGCTCCAGCAGTGGGCGCAACTCGGCCAGCGGTACGGGGCGCCCCAACAGGTAGCCCTGCAGGTAGTCGCAGCCATGGCTTTCGAGGAACGCCTGCTGTTCGGCGGTTTCCACGCCCTCGCTGACTACCCGCAGGTGCAGGGTATGCGCCATGGCGATGATCGCCTGGACAATTTCCCGGTCTTTCTGGCTGCCCGGTACATCCTGCAGGAAGGTGCGGTCGATCTTCAGCACATCCAGCGGCAGGCGCTTGAGGTAAGCCAGTGACGAGTAGCCGGTACCAAAATCATCGATCGAAAGTGCCACCCCCAATGCCCTGACGCGTTTGAGCAGGCTGACCGTGCGCTGGATATCGCCCACCAGGGCGTTCTCGGTCACCTCCAGCTCCAGGTGGCGCGGCGCAAGGGCGGCGTGGAACAGCGCCTTTTCTACTTCCTTAGGCAGTTCGTCGTGGCTGAGGGTGACTGCCGAGCAATTGACCGTGACCTGGACCTCGCCGTAGCCGTGGCGCTGCAAGTGGGCCAGGTCGGCACAGGCATGGCGCAGCACCCACAGGTCAAGGTCGATGATCAGGCCGTTGGCTTCGGCAATGCCGACAAAACGGTCGGGCCCGAGCAGGCCGTGTTGAGGATGCTGCCAGCGTACCAGCGCTTCCAGTTTGGCCATTTGCCCGCTGCGCAGGTCGAAGATCGGCTGGTAGTGCACACACAGCCCGCGCTCTTCGAGCAGCGCCAGGCGCAGCTCTTCTTCCAGTTGCAAGGCGATCGACGCGCGAGCCTTCAGGCTGTCATTGAAGAAATTCAGGCTGTTGCGCCCGTTGTCCTTGGATTGGTAGAGGGCCAGGTCGGCATGCTTGAGCAGCTCTTCGGCTGTGCTGCCATCGTCCGGGAAGATACTTATACCAATGCTGGTGGTCATGACCATGCGCCGCCCGCCCAGGTCGATGGGTTCTTTCATCCGTTGCATGATGCGCTGGGCCAGGTGGCGGGCTTCGTCGCGGCTGTTCAGGCTGGTGACCACACAGAACTCGTCGCCACCAAAGCGCGCAACCAGGTCGTGGTTGCGGGTAGCGGCCTTGATGTGGTTGGCGATCACCTTGAGCAGCTCGTCACCGGCATCGTGGCCAAGGCTGTCGTTGATACGCTTGAAATGGTCGATGTCGAGGAACATGACGGCCAGGCGGTTTTCGCTGGCCTGATGTTCGACCAGGCGCTCGGCGAATACCTGGTTGAATCCACGGCGGTTGAGCAGGTTGGTCAGGGCATCATAGTGCGCCGCCTGCTGCAGCGAAGCGCGGGCCTGGTCCAGTTGGCTGAGCAGTACGCTGACCCGGCGCAGGTCGTGCTCCTTGCTTTGCAGCTTCTTGTCGGCCAGTGCGGCGCTGATGCTGGCGCCACTGATCAGCAGGGTGATGAAGCCGATGCCCAGTCCCAGTTGCAGGCTGTTGTCGCCCGAGGGCAGGCGCAGTGCGGTATCGGCAGGGATGACCAAGGTCATGGCCGACATCGCGGTGAAATGAGTGGCGACGATGCCGCCGGCCATCAGCAGGCTGGCGCCGTACTTCATGGCCTGGTACAGGGTGCCGCTGCCATTGCGCAAGTAGCGGGCCAGGTACAGCGCGGTCAGGGCGGTGAGCAGGGCAATGGCGGCAGAGGCAAGTAGCAAGCCGGTTTGGTAGTACTGGCGGGCACCCGTTTCCATCGCGGCCATGCCGACAAAATGCATGAGGATGATGCCCAGGCCGATCAGCCCTGCGCTCGGCACGAAATGGTGCGCGCGCATGTTGCTGCGTTCGAGGCTGTGCATGGCCAACCAGGCCACGCCCAGTGCGATGAGCAGTGAAAGAATGGTCAGGGATACGTCGTAGTGCACGTCCACCGGGGCCCGAAAGGCCAGCATGCTGATGAAGTGCATGGCCCATATGCCGCCGGCCAGGCAGCAGGCTCCAAGCATGTTCCATTGCCGGTGGGCGGTGGGGTCGTCGCTGTGGGACTGACGCTCGGCCATGTCGAGCGTGGCGAAACAGGCCGCGCAAGCAACGAAATAGGCGAGCAGAACCAAGAGCGGTTCATGACGGCAGTCGATGACGATGCGCCCGGTTGCGGGAAGATCGGCGAACAGTTGCAGCCCCAGCCATTCCATGGAATGCCTCTTGATCGAGTCTTCACTCGTCTGCGCTACAACCCTGTGCAGACTGTCCAGAGGCAGTATAGGAAGGAGTACTTAAGCCTTCCTGACTAATGGCACAATGATTTCTACGATTTGGTTATAACTCCAATCGCAGTGAGGAATAAATTTGGGGCCCTAATGCCTTCCTGTGGGAGCGGGCGAGCCCGCGAAGCATCCACTGCGGTGGATGCCACCGGCTTCGCCGGTGTTCGCGGGCGTGCCCGCTCCCACAAGGGGCGCGGGGCCTGCGTTAGCCAGCCACCAGCACGCGAATGGCTTCCAGGCGCAGGGCGGCCTTTTCCAGCATTGCCAGGCCATCTTCGCGCCGCTTGCGCAGGGCGTCGATTTCGCTGTCACGCACACTTGGGTTGACCGCTTGCAATGCCACCAGGCGCGCCAGCTCTTCGTCGGCCTCGGCTGTCAGGCGGCGCTGGGCTTCGGCCACGCGCTCGTTGTGGGCCGGCAGGATCTTCTCCTCGCCGCCACTGATACGCTTGGCCAGCACATCGCGCTGGGCCTGGACGAACTTGTTGGCGCTGGCGCGCGGTACACTCTCGAGCTGGTCGTTGAGGGTTTCGAAAGCAACGCGTGACGCCAGGTCGTTGCCATTGGCGTCGAGCAGGCAGCGCAGTGCCGCCGGCGGCAGGTAGCGGCCCAGTTGCAGGCTACGGGGTGCCACCACCTCGCTGACGAACAGCAGTTCAAGCAGGACAGTGCCTGGTTTGAGCGCTTTGTTCTTGATCAACGCCACGGCGGTGTTGCCCATCGAGCCTGACAGCACCAGATCCATGCCGCCCTGTACCATCGGGTGCTCCCAGGTGAGGAACTGCATGTCCTCGCGTGACAGCGCCTGGCCACGGTCGTAGGTGATGGTCACGCCTTCATCGTCGCCCAGCGGGAAGCTGGCATCGAGCATCTTCTCGCTCGGCTTGAGGATCAGTGCGTTCTCGGAATGGTCTTCGCTGTCGATGCCGAAGGCGTCGAACAGGGTTTCCATGTAGATCGGCAGGGCGAACTGGTCGTCCTGTTCCAGAATGGCCTCGACCAGCGCCTGACCTTCGCCGGCGCCGCCGGAATTGAGTTCCAGCAGGCGGTCACGGCCAGTGTGCAGTTCGGCTTCCAGGCGTTCGCGTTCGCTGCGGGCGTCGGCCACCAGGGTATCCCAGGCCTTGTTTTCGCCGCCTTCGAGCAGCGGCAGCAGGCGTGGGCCGAACTGGTGCTGCAGGGCATTGCCGGTGGGGCAGGTGTTGAGGAAGGCGTTGAGGCCTTCGTGGTACCACTGGAACAGGCGCTCTTGCGGGCTTTCCTGCAGGTACGGGATGTGCAGCTGGATAGTGTGCTTCTGGCCGATCCGGTCAAGGCGGCCGATGCGCTGTTCGAGCAGGTCGGGGTGCGCCGGCAGGTCGAACATCACCAGGTGATGAGCGAACTGGAAGTTGCGGCCTTCGCTGCCGATTTCCGAGCAGATCAGCACCTGGGCGCCAAACTCTTCATCGGCAAAGTAGGCAGCGGCACGGTCGCGCTCGAGGATGCTCATGCCTTCATGGAACACCGAGGCCGGGATGCCGGAGCGCACGCGCAGGGCGTCTTCCAGGTCCATGGCGGTTTCGGCGTGGGCGCAGATCACCAGCACTTTGGTGCGCTTGAGCATCTTCAGGGTGTCGATCAGCCAGTCGACGCGTGGGTCGAAACGCCACCAGCGCTCGTCATCGGCCACTTCACCCTGGGCCTGGAAGGCAACTTCCGGGTACAGCTCGGCGTGATCGCCGGCTGGCAGGTCGCGGTATTGCTCGGGCGTGGGCAGCGGGTAGGGGTGCAACTGGCGCTCGGGGAAGCCCTGGATCGCCGCACGGGTGTTACGGAACAGCACGCGGCCAGTGCCGTGGCGATCCAGCAGCTCGCGAATCAGCCGCGCGCTGGCCTGGGTATCGCCGTCGCTGACTGCCGCCAGCAGGGCTTCGCCTTCGGCACCCAGGAAGCCCAGGATGGTGGCGTGGGCCTTGGGCGACAGGCGGCCTTCGTCGAGCAGTTCCTGCACTGCCTCGGCTACCGGGCGGTAGTGTTCGCTCTCGGCGCGGAAAGCGGCCAGGTCATGAAAACGGTTGGGGTCGAGCAGGCGCAGGCGGGCGAAGTGGCTGTCCTGGCCAAGCTGCTCGGGGGTGGCGGTCAGCAACAGTACGCCCGGAATCACTTGGGCCAGTTGCTCGACCAGGCCGTATTCGGCGCTGACCTGGTCTTCGTGCCAGACCAGGTGGTGGGCTTCGTCGACGACCATCAGGTCCCAGCCAGCGGCAAACAGCGCGTCCTGGGCCTTTTCGTCATCGACCAGCCACTCCAGGGCAACCAACGCCAGTTGGGCATCCTCGAACGGGTTGCTGGCGTCGCTTTCGATGAAGCGCTCGGCGTCGAACAGCGCCACTTGCAGATTGAAGCGCCGGCGCATTTCCACCAGCCACTGGTGCTGGAGGTTTTCCGGCACCAGGATCAGTACGCGGCTGGCGCGACCCGACAGCAGCTGGCGGTGGATGACCAGGCCGGCTTCGATGGTTTTGCCCAGGCCCACTTCGTCGGCCAGCAGAACGCGCGGGGCGCTGCGGTCGGCGACTTCGCGGGCAATGTGCAGTTGGTGGGCGATGGGCTGTGCGCGGCAGCCGCCCAACCCCCACAGTGCCGACTGCATCTGCTTGCTGGTGTGCTGCAGGGTGTTGTAGCGCAGGCTGAACCACGACAGTGGGTCTATCTGCCCGGCGAACAGGCGGTCGCTGGCCAGGCGGAACTGAATGAAGTTCGACAACTGGGTTTCAGGCAGGGTGCGAGGCTGGTTCTGCCCGTCCAGGCCGTGGTAGACCATCAGCCCGTCGATGTCCTCGACCTCGCGGACGGTCAGCTTCCAGCCCTCGAAGTGGGTGATCTGGTCACCTGGCGAGAAGCGCACGCGGGTCAGCGGCGCATTGCGCAGGGAATACTGGCGGGTGTCGCCAGTGGCCGGGTAGAGCACGGTCAACAGGCGGCCATCCTGCGCCAGGATGGTACCCAGGCCGAGCTCTGCTTCGCTGTCGCTGATCCAGCGTTGCCCCGGTTGATACTGCTGCGCCATACTGCCTGAACTCCCGCGATGAAAAAGCCGATTATGTTAACGGATCGGCCGGTCAGACCAAAGTGCCGATAGCACCGAAAGGTATCGAAAGGCACAGTCTAGTCGTTTCATCGCCCTGCACAGCGCCGCCGACGAGGGCCCCGGATCAACATGTCTGCCAAGCACCGCTGGATCAGCGCTTCGATGGCCGTGGGCAGCCTGGTGCTGCTGAGCGCCTGCGAGCAGAAAAACTTTGAGACATTGCCCCCCATTCCGATGGAGCAGCTTGAGGTACTGGGCGTGCAGACGCCGATAAAGAGCGTGCACTTTCGTGACGGTGACGGCGAAGGGCTGTTGGTCCTGAGCCGCAGCGATGGCCAGGCCAGCGACCTGGAAAGCGAACAGGAAGTGGACAAGGTGGTGCTCAAGGCCACCTTGTACGGGCGCACGGCCGAGAGCGACGCCTTCAAGGCGCGTTGGCAGGTCGAGCAGGAAACGACCTGCCCGGGGCTGGACCTGGACGTGGACTTCTATAATGACGTCAGTGACGTCAGCGACCTGAACAAGAATGGGGTGGCCGAGATAACGGTGGCCAGCCATGCATTCTGCGGCGGCGGTATCGACCCGCATGACATCGCCATCGAGATGCGTGAAGGGCAGGCCAGTTACACCATTACCGGCCAGTCGCTGATCACCCCGGCGGGCGAGGAACCGATCGGCGGTGAGCGCGAGGACAGCGCTTCGCTGAAAGCCGCGCCGCAGGTATTGCGCGATCATATGGATGCGGTTTGGCAGCAGGTGTACAAGCGGCCCTGGAGCGAGGCCAGCCCGCCAGTCGACGACGAGCCGGGTGACGAAGCCGAGTAAATGTTGTCCATGACATCAAGGTAAAGCTGCGCCTGCCGATACAGGGGGCATAGGAGAACGTCCATGCTGCCGCCGATCATTCCGCTCAGTGCCGCCCCGGTCACCTCGCAACAGGACCCGGTCAAGCCAACCCCCGACGTCAAGCCGGTGGTGCCGACGCAGCCTGCGTCCGGCGAAAGTGCTATTGACCTCAAGCGCCAGCGCGACCCGCAGGAGCAGGTATTGTTGCTGCGCGATGAACAGCGCCGCCAGCAGCAACGCCGGAACAAGGGCGAGCAGGAACGCTACGAGGCCGTGCCGGGTGACGAGGTCAATGCCGACAACACCGTGCCGGTAGCGCCATTGATGGGCGAGCATGTACGCCAAGGACTGCTGGTGGACATCGAAGTCTGATACGGGGCTGGTCAGCGCCTGCGCCTGGCTTCATCATGCAATTCTCTGTTGATCGTCGAGCCCACCCCATGAGCCAAGACAACCTCATCGATTTCGATGCCGAACGTGCCAAGCGCGTCCACGACCTCAAGGAAAAGCGGCTGAACGAAATGCGCAATGCTTTCGAGCAGGCCCTGCCATTGAGTACCAGCAAGAAAAAGAAGCCCAAGGGCAAGCCTAAGAAGCGTTGAAACTTGACGCAGGTCAACCCTGCGCCCCCCTCGCGTGCCCGGCCTCGGGCACCATTGACACTGATCAATTTTCCCCGCCGCCACATTGGTTAACGTGTACCCATCGGACAACGGCAAACGAATGGGGAGGCCAGCATGTTCTTCGACAACGTGGTTATCGCCGGTGTGGTAACGGTCGGGCTGATGGTCGCCTTCTTTGCCGGTCTGGGCATTTTCATCTGGAAGGACTCGAACAAGCGCAAGCCGCGCTGACCTTCCGGGTACACGAGCACGCAAGGCATTTAGGGCGACTTCGGTCGCCCATTTTTTTTGCCTGCATTTTTTATTGTCTGAGCTGTCCCTTTCAATGCAGGCCAATCGAATATACATGATTAGCTAGCTAATTAATCGTTTCCGCTTTATCCTGCTCATCATTGTCTATCTTTTCAGCAAGACTTTTCCCCGCAAGGTCCGCCTCGTGCCCATCACCTTTCAGGCCCTGTTCGCGCCCAGCAGCCTCGCCCTCAAGTTTGCCATCAAGACCCTGCTCGGGGGCGGCCTGGCGTTGTGGCTGGCGATGCGCTGGGGGCTGGAGCAACCCTCCTGGGCATTGATGACTGCTTTCATCGTCGCCCAGCCGCTATCGGGCATGGTGGTGCAGAAAGGCTTGGCGCGGTTGGCCGGCACGTTGGTCGGCACAGTCATGTCGGTGCTGTTCATCGGCCTGTTCGCCCAGACCCCCGGCCTGTTTCTGCTTACCTTGGCGCTTTGGCTGGCGCTGTGTACCGCAGCGTCCACCCAGTTGCGCAGCGCCTGGGCCTATGCCTTCGTGCTGGCCGGCTACACCGCAGCGATCATTGCCTTGCCGGCCATTGACCACCCCCTGCAAGTATTCGACCAGGCCGTGGCTCGCTGTACCGAGATCTGCCTGGGTATTTTCTGTGCAACAGCCAGCAGTGCCTTGCTCTGGCCCATGCGGGTCGAGCAGCAACTGGGCGGGCAGGCGCGGCAGGCCTGGCAGAACGGCCTGCAGGCCGCCAGCGCCATGCTGGGCGGAGAGGACGAGGCGCGCAAAGGCCTGCTGGAAAGCCTGGGGCGCATCGTTGCCATCGACAGCCAACGTGAACATGCCTGGTTCGAGGGCAATCGCGGGCGCCAACGTGCCCGTGCCATTCGTGGCCTTAGCCAGAAACTGATGGTGCTGTTGCGTATTTCCCGTTCGGTGCGCCGCCAGTGGCGGCAACTGGATGAGGGTGAGGTCGAGCATCTGACGCCCTGGTTGCAGGAAGTGCGCACGCTGCTGGCTCAACCCGATCAGCCCAGCCTGCTGTTGTTGCGTCAGCGAATCTGGGATGCCGCCCACGATGAGCAAATCAGTTCAGCGGAGCACTTCTGCCTGGCGCGCATGGCCCTGCTATTGGACTATGCCATGGCCGCCAGCCAGGCACTTGAGGATGTGGAGGCGGGCAGGGCGCCCAAGGACGTGTCCCAGGGGCTGGCCGCGCACCGAGACTGGTCGCTGGCCTTGCTGTTCGGCTCGCGCAGCGCGCTGGCCTTCCTGGTAATGAGTGGTTTCTGGCTGGCCACGGCCTGGCCTTCGGCCCCCGGTGGCCTGGTGCTGACCTGCGTGGTCTGCAGCCTGTTCGCCAGTCGCGAGAACGGCGCACAGATCGGCCTGAGTTTCCTGCGCGGGATATTCCTGGCGATACCGGCGGCGTTTGTGGTCGGGCAGATCATGCTGCCGCAATGGAGCAGCTTCGCCATGCTCTGCCTGGGCATGGGCGTGCCACTGTTTCTTGGTGCACTGGGCATGGCCCATCCGCGTACCGGGGCTACGGCCACTTCCTATTGCCTGCACTTCATTGTGCTGGTGTCGCCGCTCAACGCCATGCAGTTCGGCGTGGCGACCATGCTGAACAGTGCCCTGGCCATGCTGGTGGGGGTGTCGGCAGCGGTCATGGCCTTTCGCTTACTGGTGTTCCGCCATCCGGCCTGGCTGGGCCGGCGCTTGCGAGCTGCCACGCAGAGCGACCTGGTGCGCCTGACTCGGCGCGACCTGCGCGGGGCTGACAGCTGGTTTGGCGGGCGCATGGCCGACCGGCTGATGCAACTGGCGCGGCATGCCAGTGAATTACCGGAAGGCGAACGCAAACGTTGGGATGACGGCCTGCACGGGCTTGATATCGGCGATGAACTGGTACACCTGCGCATGTGCCTGGCGGTCGCCCAGGCCCCTTTGGGGCGGGCCGAGCGCGAGTACCTGCAACACGTGGAGGCAGCGCTGGCCAAAGGGCCTGCTGCCGGGCGTGGGCAACTGCTGGATGCTGCCAGTGAGCAGTTCATTGCAGCCTTGCGTCGGCTGCCAGCCAGCGACCCGCTTCGCCTGGCCGAGGGGGCAGTACTGCAATTGCAGAAAAGCTGGGGCAAATGGTGCCGCTGGCAGGAGGACACCCATGGGTTTGCGTGAGTGGGAAGTGGGCGGTGTGCTGCTCAGCCCGTTTTTGCTTTATGTGTTGTTGGCGCTGCTGCTCACCGGCCTGCTGCGCCTGGTGGTGCATGCCACACCGTTGGGGCGCTGGATCTGGCATGAAGCGCTGTTCGACGCAGCGCTGTTCGTCTGTGTGTTGTTCCTGGTGGTACGCCTGTCTGGGACTTTATAAAGGAGTGTTTCGATGCGTGCGGCCGTACGTATTCTGGTGACCCTGTGTGTGGTGGCCCTGGCCGTGTTGGCCGGCTACCAGCTGTGGCAGTACTACATGCTCACCCCATGGACGCGCGATGCCCGTGTGCGCGCCGATGTGGTGGTGATCGCACCTGATGTGTCTGGCTGGGTTCGTGAACTCAAGGTCCATGACAACCAGCAGGTCAAGGCTGGCGACCTGTTGATGAGCATTGACCGCGAGCGCTTCCAGGCCGCGTTCGATCAGGCCAGCGCGGTGACCGAGACCCGCGCCCAGCAACTGCGCTTGCGCGAGCGTGAAGCAGCCCGGCGTACTGCTTTGGGGCCAGAGGCGATCAGTGCCGAGTTGCGTGAAAACGCCCAGATCAATGCCGCCATCGCGCGTGGCGAGCTGCATGAAGCCGAGGCGCAGTTGCAGGTGGCCAGGATCAACCTGGCGCGCAGTGAAGTGCGGGCCCCGCGCAGCGGGCATATCACCAATCTGCGTCTGGCCGAGGGCAATTATGTGAACACCGGGGAGTCGGTGATGGCGCTGGTGGATGATTCGACGTTCTACATCCAGGCCTATTTCGAGGAAACCAAGTTGCCGCGCATTCGCGTTGGGGACACTGTGAAGGTGTGGCTGATGGGCACGGGTGAACCGATGCAGGGGCACGTGGAGAGCATCAGCCGCGGCATCACCGATCGCAACAGCAACCCGGACAGCCAGTTGCTGCCGGAGGTAGAGCCGACTTTCAACTGGGTGCGACTGGCCCAGCGCATACCGGTGAGGATTCGCCTGGATCAGGTGCCGGAAGGGCTGACCTTGAGTGCGGGGATGACGGCGAGTGTGCAAGTGCACGAGGACCGCGACCCGCAGTGATGGTGCTGCCTCAATAGACAGATATGTAATGTTCGAAGCGGTACAGCCGGGTCGGGTGGTGAAGGCAGTCCAGCTCCAGTACGCCGACGACGTCGGGCAAACACGAAATAACTTGGCGAGCGGCCCGCCAGTTGCGTTAGGCTGCCGTTGTGAGTTGCCCGACAGAGGCAACCCTTTTCCCGCCTGGCGTGCGTATCTTCCGATTTCATTGCGAGGTTACGTCATGGCCATCACTTCCCAGGATATCTGCAACGCCGCCGATCAGCTAAAGGGCTTTGTCGGCTTTCACGGCAAGCGCGGTGTTCATATCGTGCGTTTCTCCGAGGACGCGTTCGGCATGGACGTGGCCGACGCCAGTATCACCCCCTGCAGCGAGTTTGTCTGGCGGCCCGAGCAAGGGCAGCGCATGGCGTTGTGCCGCGAACGGCTGTCGCTTTTGCTGGATCAGCATGTGGATGACCGCTTGAACATTGGTGAACCGCTGCGCGCCTACCTTCGCCGCTGTGATCTGCCCGAAATCGTGGCGCAGCGCAGCCTGCAGCAGCGCACCCAGTCTGTTTAGGAGCAAGGCCGGGTCTACAAAGGCTGTGCAGTGTTTTGGGAGGGTTGGTGCAACAACGCCGCCAACCCGGCGCTGTCCAGGGGCTTGCTCAGGTAATAGCCTTGCACTTCATGGCAGCGGTCCTTTTCCAGCGCCTTGAGTTGATGTTCGCTTTCCACGCCTTCGGCTGTCACTGTCAGCCCCATCGCTTCGCCCAGGTTGATGATGGCCTGGACCACAGCGCGGTCGCTGCCGCCGTTGTTGTTCAGGCCGCTGATGAAGCGCTTGTCGATCTTGATGCTGTCGAACGGGTAGGTACGCAGGTAGCCCAACGACGAATAGCCGGTGCCGAAATCATCCATGTTCAGGCGCACCCCTAGCTCCTTGAGCGACAGCATGGTGCCTAATGCGCCTTCGATATCGTTGAGCATCACGTTCTCGGTAATTTCCAGTTCCAGGCGTTGGGCGGGGAAGGCCGTGTCGAGCAAAGTTTCGCGCACGTCCGCTACCACATCGCTGCGCAAGAACTGGGCAGGCGACAGGTTGACCGAAACCAGCACGTCGGCCGGCCAGTCATGGGCAGTGCGGCAAGCTTCGCGAAGCACCCAGCGGCCCAGCGCAACAATGATGTCGCTCTGCTCGGCCAACGGGATGAAGGTGTCCGGCCCCAGCAACCCTTCCTGAGGATGCCGCCAGCGCACCAAGGCCTCGACCGCGACGATACGCAGGTCGTCGAGGCGGTAGCGCGGCTGGTAATGCAGCTCGAACTCCTCATTGCGCAGGGCCCGGCGCAGGTCGTTCTCCAGCTGGCGGCGGTACTGGATCTGCTGGTTCATTTCGGCAACGAAGTAGCGCCATGTGTTCTTTCCATCGGCCTTGGCCTGGTACAGGGCGATGTCGGCGCAGCGGATCAGCTCACCTGCATCGAAGCCCTGGTTGCGCGTCTGGGCAACGCCAATACTGGCACCAATGTGCAGCGGCTGGTTTTCGAAGACGATGGGTTGCTGCAGCAGGCCGATCAGGCGCGCACAGAAGCGGTCGATCTCGCTGCTATTGTCCATGCCGCTGAGTACCAGGATGAACTCGTCGCCGCCCAGGCGCGCGACCAGGTCGCCATCGCGGGTGGTGTCGCGCAGGCGCGTTGCCACTTCTTGCAGCACGGCATCTCCGGCAGCATGACCGAGCGAGTCGTTGATCGGCTTGAAGTTGTCCAGGTCCAGCAGCAACAAGGTCAGCGGCGGCGAGTCACTGCCGCGCAACAAGGCCTGCTCCAGGTGCCGGGCGAGCTTGTTGCGGTTGGCCAGCCCGGTCAGTGGGTCGTGCAGCGAAAGGTGCTGGATGCGCGCGTGGGCGTCGACTTCGTCGGTGATATCGCTGGCGGTACCCCGAAAACCGATGGCCTTGCCATCGCGCCAGATAGCGCGGGCGGATATCCGGCAGTAGCGGTTCTGGCCATTCTGGTCGCGGTAAGTACAGCGCAGGTTGGCCAATTGCTGCGGCTCGGCCGTAGTCAGGGCGTCCAGCCAAGGTGACAGCGGCGTGGTATCGCAGGCCAGCAACTGGTTGAGCGGGTGGCCCAGCCAGCCGTCTACCGGGTAGCCGGTGACGTTGGCGAAGCGTTGCGACAGGTAGGTCAGGCGTTGTTGCCGGTCGGTTTCCCAGATCCAGTCGGATGCCGACTCGGCCACCGCCCGGAAGCGCTGCTCGCTGGCCTCCAGGGCCTGGTTGCTTTGTTGCAGATGCACGAGCGTGAGGCCGATTGCCCGGGAGCTGCGCAAGGCATGGCGGAACAGGTACAGCATCACCAGCCCAAGTATCAGTAGTGCACACAACAGTGCGGGCAACACTGCCCACAGCATCTGCTGCCCCGGCAGCGGGCTGTTCCAGGTCAGATGGTAGCCGGTGTCGCCCAGGTCGATGCGCAGGTGGTTGTGATCCTGCATATCCTCCTTTTCCACGTGCATGCCGGTCAGGCCGGCGCCTTTACCCAACTGCGCCAGTTTGCTTTCGGTGAGCTGGTCAATGAACAGCATGACCGGCGCCTGGCTCACCTCGCTGTCGGTAACCTCCCGGTCCGGGCGCACGGCTGCTGCACTGAGTGCGGCCGGCCAGCCATTGAACAGCACGAAACGGGTGACCTGCTCGCGTGAAATCGCCGCCGCGCGGGCCTGTTCGATGATCGGCTGCAGTGGTGTGTCTATATAGCTGTCAGCGCCTGCCTGGCTGGGCTGGCCTTTGAACAAGGCATAGGTGGTGCGGTCGTTTTCCACTACGAACACCCCTTCGTAGCCGCTGGCGCTGTACAGCGACTCGCCTACGTTCTTTTCCTCGTAGGCCCATTGCCAGTCGGCTTGGCCCGACAGGTGCTCGAAGGCTGCATCCCATACGGCATAGCTGGACAGAAACTGGCGCGAGGCGAGCAGCCGTTGTTCCAGCGCCTGGGTCGCATGGAAGGCGCTACGCTCGCGCTCCTGTTGGTCGAGCGTGCGGGCGATATTGAACAGAGCGCCGAGAATGACCAGGCAAGCCAGGCCGAACACTGCGCTGAAACCGGCAATGAGGTGGCGTACCTGAAAGCGCGGTGTGGGGCTAGCGGGTGAAAGCTTGGCGGTCCTGGCCATGCGCGAGCGACTCCTTCAGGCAACCTCCCGCCAGGCAGTCAGGAAGGAGGTTCAATCAGGATAGGCCAGCCTGAGCGCGGCAGCTTCACCGCGGGCAAAATTGACCTGATCGCGGCCAGCGTGCTTGGCGATGTACAGCGCCTTGTCCGCCTGTTCGAGCCAGTGCTCGGGGGACTCCAGGCTGGCCTGGAAGGGCGACAGGCCGATACTCAGGCTGATGCGCAGGTGCGGTAACTGTGGGTTGCGGTAGCTGGAAACCCGCTCGCGCAGACGCTCCATGGCTTGGCAGGCCTGGGCTTCGCTGGTTTCGGGCATGATCACGCAGAACTCGTCGCCGCCGTAACGCCCGGCCTGGTCGCCCTCGCGCAAACTGCGCCGCAGCTCAGCACTGAGCTGGCGCAGTACACAGTCGCCGACCACATGGCCAAAGGTGTCGTTGATGGTCTTGAAGTGATCAATGTCGATCAGGGCAATCACCGCGTGCCCCTGTTGCTGCTTGCACGCCTGGAACTTGAGCTGCAGCAGGTCCTTCCAGGCGCCGTGGTTGAACAGCCCGGTCAGGCTGTCGGTCAGGCTCAGGGCGCTCAGCCGGCGCTTGTGGTCGCCCAGCTTGATCGCAAGCTGGTAGCACACCCAGCCCAAGGCCAGCGGGTACAGCGCCAGCATTGGCAGGCACGCATAGACCTGCAGGGGCGTGGCGGTCAATTGCAAGCCAGGGCCGAGCAGCAGGATGGCGGCGAGCATGCCAGCCAGTTGCGCCAGCACCCCGCGAAAGACCATGCGCTTGCCGCCGGCGGCGACGTTGTTCATCGTCATCATCGCCAGCACGGTCACGCTGGGCAGCGGGTTGAAGTGCATGGCGGCGGTCCAGAACCCACCCATCAGGGAGTCCAGCAGGAGGTTGCGTTGTTCCGCCTGGTAAGGCGTTGTCGAGCGGGCAGCCCACAGGTAGGCCACGTGCGGCCACAGTAGACCATTGAACAGTACCAGCAGCCATGCCCAGGAGGGGGGTGACAGCGGCGCAATGGCCGCCATGACAGTGAACAGGCCGATTCCCAGGCCAATGACCCGCGGCAGGTAGATGCGCTTGACGAATGAAAGTCCTTTGCCGTTGCGGTTATCCATAGTGCTCACAGTTTTCTGTCGGTGTACCGTTCATCGCATAACACGCATGAATATTGTTGAACAGTGTGTCATCGGCGAGAAATGACCTTGCAAGCCAATTCACGGTTGATTCGATCACGGTGGGGCAGTTGATAACCAGGCTCAGGTACTACTGAGCACTCGCAGGCGGGGGCGGGGCAACCTGGACTCACCGCATGACGGGCAAACTGATGGGGAGCCCCTGGCCTGTGAGTGAGCAGGACCAGGGGCATGAACTCACCGTAGCGGCACGCTGAGTGTCATTTGTGCTCATGTCTGCTGCGCGCGGACTGGGGCTGGTCGTCGTTCAGAAGCCGCGAGGGTGGTTTGCCACTGTCACTGCGCACTTGTGCATGGCTGATCAAGGCGAAGATGAAACTGCCACCGATGATGTTGCCCGCCAGCGTCGGCAGTGCAAATTCCAGCCAGAAGCGGCTCCAGGTTTCGTCGCCAGCCCACACCAGGTAGGACACTTCGACTGACCCCACTACTATATGAGTGAAATCGCCAAGGGCCATCAGGTAGGTGATCATCAGAATGATCCAGATCTTGGCGTGCTCCATTGAAGGGATCATCCAGACCATGGTGGCAATCATCCAGCCTGAGACTATGCCCTTGGCGAACATCTGGCTGATGTCGTTCTTCATTACCTTGCGACCGACCTCCAGGAATGCCACATCGGTCTTGCTGTCGAATATCGGCAGTTCCAGCATCACCCAGGCCACCAGCAGGGTACCTGCCAGGTTGCCAAGCAACACCACGCCCCAGAGGCGTAGCAGGCGTCCGAAGTTGGCCAGCGTAGGGGCGGTCATGACGGGCAGCACCGCGGTGAGCGTATTCTCGGTGAACAGTTGCTGGCGGGCCAGGATCACGGCAAGAAAGCCCGCACTGTAGCCGATGCTGGCAACCACCTGGGCACCATCGCCTTCCGGCAGGCGGGCGTAGAATAGGCCCATGGCCATCAACGACAGCCCCATGGACAGGCCGGCGGCAAGTGCCGACCACCACAACGCGGCAAGTGTACGTTCCAGCTCCTGGTCGCCCTGGTAGCGAATGATTTCGTGCAGCACTGCCGCCCGTGGCGGTTGGCTGTGGCTGACCTCCTGCTCTTCATCTGCAGAGAGGCCGGGGGTTTTCTCGCTTTGCCCATTGCTCATGGCCGCTACGCTCCGTGGTGTGTTTCTTTACAGATCCACGGCGCTTTCATTAGTTGCCGGTTAGCGGCAAAACGGTGTTGGAAAAGTTTTTCAGAACAAGGTGTTGACTCTGATTTCAAAGCGCGTATTATTCGCCTCCTCGCAGCGATGAACGCTTCGGGGCAAGCGGTAAGTTGTTGAAGTTGTTAGCTTTCGAAAGAAAGCGGTAGTAAAAAACTTCAAAATAAACGCTTGACAGACTCTGAGGAAAGCGTAGAATGCGCGCCTCGGTTGAGACGAAAAGCTCTTAACCAAACGCTCTTTAACAAATTGAATCAAGCAATTCGTGTGGGTGCTTGTGAGTACGGG
>NZ_JBAMDI010000160.1:0-20951 GCF_036961695.1 Pseudomonas sp. CGJS7
CAGCCTGCTGCGGGTGGAGGTGCTGGCCGACGACATCGTGCGGGTGCAGGCCGGACGCCGCGGCAAGTTGACCGGCGCGGGCGACAAGGCCGCGCCGATCGTGCTGCCGCAGCCGTCGGCGAAGGTCGCCGCCACGTTGGAAGAAGACGCGGCCGAAGTGCGGGTGCGCACCGGCGCCTTGGTGCTGCATGTGCAGCGTCAGCCGTTGAAGCTGAGCCTGGAACGGATCGACGGCGAGCGCCGTGCGCCGTTGTGGCAGGAACAGCAGCCGCTGGATCTGGACGCCGCGCAAAGCGTGCAGGTGCTGTCCTCGCAAGCCGACGAAGCCTTCTACGGCGGCGGCCAGCAGAACGGCCGCTATCAGTTCAAGGGCCGCGAACTGGACGTGTCGTACTCCGGCGGCTGGGAAGAGGGCGACCGTCCCAGCCCCGCGCCGATGCTGCTCAGCTCGCGCGGCTGGGGCATGTTGCGCAACACCTGGAGCGACGGCAATTACGATTTGCGCCAGCCCGATCAGGCCACGCTGCTGCATCGCGAAGACCGCTTCGATGCGTATTACTTCGTCGGCGAACTGCCGCGCCTGCTGGAGCGCTACACCCGCCTGACCGGCCGCCCCGGTCTGCTGGCGCGCTGGGCGTTGTCCTACGGCGACGCCGATTGCTACAACGACGGCGACAACGCCAAGAAACCCGGCACCGTGCCCGAAGGCTGGCGCGACGGCCCGACCGGCACCACGCCCGATGTGGTGGAGAGCGTGGCGCGCCAATACCGCGAACACGACATGCCCGGCGGCTGGATCCTGCCCAACGACGGTTACGGCTGCGGCTACAAGCAGCTGCCCGAAACGGTGAAGGGCCTGGCCAAGTACGGTTTCCGCACCGGCCTTTGGACCGAGAACGGCGTCGACAAGATCGCCTGGGAAGTCGGCACCGCCGGCAGCCGGGTGCAGAAGCTCGACGTGGCCTGGACCGGCAAGGGCTATCAATTCGCGATGGACGCCAATCAATCGGCGTTCAACGGCATCCTCAACAACTCCGATTCGCGCCCGTTCCTGTGGACGGTGATGGGTTGGGCCGGCATCCAGCGTTACGCGGTGGCCTGGACCGGCGATCAGAGCGCGAGCTGGGATTACATCCGCTGGCACGTACCGACCTTGATCGGCTCGGGCCTGTCGGGCATGGCCTATGCCACCGGCGACGTCGACGCGATCTTCGGCGGCAGCGCCGAGACCTACACCCGCGACCTGCAGTGGAAAGCGTTCACGCCGGTGTTGATGGGCATGTCGGGCTGGTCGTCGAACGCGCGCAAGCATCCGTGGTGGTTCGACGAGCCTTATCGCAGCATCAATCGCGATTACCTGAAGTTGAAGATGCGGCTGACGCCGTACATGTACGGCCTGACCCACGAGGCCGCGCAGACCGGCGCGCCGCCGGTGCGCGGGTTGATGTGGGATTACCCGCAAGACCCGCATGCGCGCGATGAGGCCTACAAGTACCAGTTCCTGCTCGGCCGCGATCTGTTGGTCGCGCCGGTGTACCGCAGCCAGGCCGCCAGCCGCGGTTGGCGTCGCGGCATCCATCTGCCGGCGGGTCGCTGGATCGATTATTGGGACGGCCGCAGCGTGCAGGCCGGCGCGGCCGGGCGCGACTTGGACCGTCAGGTCGATCTGGCCACGCTGCCGTTGTTCGTGCGCGCCGGCGCGATCGTGCCGATGCATCCGGCGATGCTGTACGACGGCGAGAAGCCGCTGGACGAAATCACCTTCGACCTGTACCCGCAGGGCGAGTCGCAGTACGCCATGTACGAAGACGACGGCAACACCCGTCGCTACGAGCAAGGCGAATCGAGCACTCAGCAAGTGCGCATGAGCGCGCCGGCGCAGGGCAGCGGGCCGGTGACCGTGTCTATCGACGCGGTGCAAGGCCAGTACCAAGGGCAATTGCCGCAGCGCCGCTACGGCTTGCGCGTGCTCAGCCGGCAAGCGCCGGCCGTGGTTTCGCTGGACGGCCGCGCGCTGCCGAAGCTGGCCGATGCGGCCGCGCTGAAATCCGCGGCGGAAGGTTGGTACTTCGACCCGAGCGATCGCAAGGGCAGCGTGCACGTGCGCACCGCCGCGGTCGACATCCGCAAGCCGCTGAAGCTGAGCCTGGACATCGCCGTTACCGCGGCTGCCGCCGACGACGCCTATCCGGCCGCGCCGGCGCTGGGCCGCGCCTTGCCGGCCGACAGCCTGCTGGTGGTCAACCGCCCGGCCGAAGAACCCGGCCACGCGCTGGAAAACGCCTTCGACGAAGATCCCAAGACCTGGTTCCGCAGCGTGCGCAATCAAGCCGTGCGCACCGGCGCGCACGAATGGACCCTCGGTTTCGGCGAACGCAAGTTGATCGACGGCATCGAACTGGCGCCGCGCAACGATCAGCACTGGAAGCACGGGCAAGTGCGCGATTACGAGGTGTACCTGGGCGACAGCAACGGCGAGTGGGGCGAGCCGATCGCGCGCGGCCGCTTGCAGCTCAAGCAGGACCTGCAGCGGATCGAGTTCCCGGCGCGCGCCGGCCGCTTGCTGCGCTTCCGTGTGCTCAGCGTGCAGAACCCCGAAGGCGACGGCGCCTCCGCGAGCGATCCGATGGTCACCGCGGCGCAGGGTGGCGCGGCGCGCGCGGTGGACGCGTTGCAACCGCGCGATGTCGGCCCGATCGCGCTGTCGAGCTTCCACATCCTCGAACATCAAGCGCCGGAGCGGCCGGCACAGCAACGCTATCTCTCCGAGCTGCCGTTGCCGGCCGCGCTGGCCACCCAGGCGCGTGCCGACCGCGTGTTCGGCGGCGAGCAGCCGCTGCGCATGAACGGCTTGCTGTTCCGTCGCGGCCTCGGCGTCGCCGCGGCCAGCCGCATCGATCTGCGTCTGCAGGGCCAGTGGCGCCTGCTGCGCGCCGACCTCGGCATCGACGACGCCTGCCGCGCCGCCGGCGGCCTGCAGTTCCAGGTCTGGGGCGACGGCCGATTGCTGTACGACAGCGGCTTGGTCAAGGCGCCCGGCGTGGTCAAGCCGGAGCTGGACATCCGCGGTCTGTCTTCCTTGAGCCTGCGCACGCTCGGCGCGCAGGGCAGCCAACCCGCTCAGGTTTGCGCGAACTGGGCCAACGCCGCGTTGATCGGCCAGGAGGGCGATACCGCCAGCATCCTCGCGCCATGACTTCGCTCCACCGCTGACCCCTAAACCGAAACGCGACACCGCTCCTCCCCCCAAGCCACCGACTGCGGCCATCCGGCCGCGGCCCGGGATCGCTGTTGCCCTTCGTCCGCCATCCGCGCCGCAGTCCTGCCAGGAGAGTTCCGATGTTGTCCGCAAGCCGCCGCACGCGCCGTCAACGCGCCCACTGTAGTTCCCGCATTTCCGCCACCCCGTTGTCGCTGGCCTTGGCCGTAGCGCTGCTGGGCCACGCTTCGCTCGCTGCCGCACAGGATGGCCAGGACAGCGCGAACGCCGACGGCAAAGGCAAGGCCACCGAACTGGAACGCATCCAGGTCACCGGTTCCAACATCCGCCGTCTGGACGTGGAAACCGCCTCGCCGGTGCAGGTGATCAGCAAGCAAGACATCGAGAACATGGGCGCGCGCACCTTGCTGCAAGTGCTCGACAACCTGCCGGCCGCGCGGCCGGCGCAGCAGGATTCGCGCTCGCTGTTCACCGGTTCCGACGGCGCCTCGCAGGCCAATCTGCGCGGCCTGGGCGCGCAGGCCACACTGGTGCTGTTGAACGGCCGCCGGCTGTCGTACTACGGCGCGCCGGCCGGTTTCCAGACCCAATTCGTCAACATCGACGCGATCCCCGCCGCGGCGATCGAACGCATGGAAGTGCTGACCGACGGCGCCTCGGCGGTGTACGGCACCGATGCGATGGCCGGCGTGATCAATGTCATCACCAAGCGCAACTACCAGGGCGCGGAAGTCAGCGTCACCACCGACACCTCCTCGCGCATCGATTCCTACGGCGAGCACCAGGCCAGCATCACCGCCGGCTTCGGCGACCTCAACGAGGATCGTTTCAACGTCTACGGCTCGTTCAACTTCTATCGCCGCGATGCGATCCCGCTGAGCGATTTCTACGACAAGCGCCCCAACCAGTACTACATCAACAACCCCAATTATCTGAAGAACCTGCGCCTGGGCACCGGCAGCAAGCCGGGCGAGTTCAACCCCGGAAGCTACTTCGCGATCAATCCGGCCACCGGCGCGCGCGTGCAGGAACCGGCGCCGGGCTGCAAGAACGTGCTGACCGGCGAAGCCGCCGGCCCGCGCTGCATCTGGCAGACCTGGATGAACAACGAGATCGACGCCGGCGCCCAGACCGAGCGCATGACCGGTTACGTCAACGCGAATTTCCTGATCGGCGAGAACACCGAAGCGTTCACCGAACTGACCTATACCGACATCGACCTGCGCGCCAATGGCGGCACGCCGCGCACTTTCGGCAGCACCACCGGCAACCCGACCAGCTGGTTCTCGCGCAATACCGGCAACACCGCCAATCAATTCCTGTATCCGTTCCTGGGCCCGAACAACGAATACAACCGCGCCAGCCCCGAACTGAAGGCGATGATGGGCGGCGTGGTGGGTCTGAACTACTTGCTGCAGGACGTGGGCGACAACTACTTCGGCCAGCGCAACACCGACAAGAGCTACCGCGCGTTGGCGGGACTGCGCGGCAGCATCGGCGATTGGAACTGGGAAACCGCCTTCGCCACCGCCGGCACCCATTCGGTCACCTACCAGACCATCAACGTCAATCTGGACGGCTTCCGCAAAGCCTTCGGCCCGTTCACCGTCGATCCGGGCACGGGTCGGGTGATCATCGCCGACCATCCGGCGTACAAGTTCGGCGAAATCAGCGAAGCCAATGCGGCGTTGTTGCGCGCCGCCTATCCGACCTTCGACATCGAATCCTGGACCCGCCTGCACACCCTGGACGGCAAGATCGAAGGCCCGCTGTTTGAATTGCCGGCCGGTGAAGTGCGCGCGGCGTTCGGCTTCAACATCAGCCGCGAGACCTTCTATACGCCCGGCAACCAGGACGCAGCCAACGGCCTGATCACCCAGCAGGGCGGTTCGTGGTTCGACGGCAAGCGCAACACCTACGCGCTGTTCTCCGAAGCCGTGGCGCCGCTGACCGAGAAGCTGGAACTCGACGCCGCGCTGCGCGTGGACAAGTATCCGAATTTCAGCGCCAATGTCGCGCCGAAGATCGGCCTGAAGTACCAGATGACGCCGCAACTGCTGTTGCGCGGCACCTACTCGGAAGGTTTCCGCGCGCCCAGTCTGGCCGAGTCCGGCAGCGGCGGCGTGTTCGCCCAACTCGGCAACTTCCGCGACGAAGTCCGCTGCGACGAAACCAACGCCATCGCCAACCTGCTGCGCCAGTCGCGCCGCAGCGGCGATGTCGATCTGGGCAACTCACTGCTCAATACCGACTGCGCCCGCACCGTCGCGCGCATGACCCAGCCCAACAAGGAATTGAAGCCGGAGAAGGCCAAGATCGCGACCTTGGGCTTCGTGTTCGAGCCGCTGGACTGGCTGTCGGTGTCGGCCGACTACTGGTTCGTTTACCGTCGCAACGAGATCGCCGCGCCGGACTTCAGGAAAGAGGGGGACATCGTGACGAAGGTGCGCTCGCCGATCACCGATTCCGACCGCTCGGCCCTGGCGGTGTTGGCCGCGATGTGCGCCGATCCGGCCAGCGGCGTGAACTGCCCGAGCACCTTGCCCGGTTACAGCATCGGCAACGTCGCCAGCGTGGTCGGCCAGTACAAGAACCGCGGACGGACCCTGGTGGACGGCTTCGACATCGACGCACGCAGCCGCTTCTCGCTGGGCGAATGGGGCAGCCTCAACATCGGCCTGGCCGCCACCATCGCGCACCGCAACACGACCTATCAGGACGAGGAAACCGGCTGGTACTACGGCGACATCGTCGGCTACTACAACAACCCGCGGGTGCGCGCGACGGTCAACGCCGACTGGAACTACCGTAAGTTCACCACCAGCGCCTTCGTCAACTACGTCGGCGGCACCAAGTGGGCGCGCGAGCGGATCGACGAGCAAGACAACAACGAGCAGACCTGCACCGGCGATTATCTGGCCGTGCCCGAACCGCAGTGCGACGGCGCGCCGTCGTGGTGGACCGCCAACCTCAGCCTGACCTGGCGTCCGACCGACAAGCTCAATCTCGGCGTCACCGTCAAGAACCTGTTCGACCGTCAGCCGTTCTACGACCCCAACAGCTTCCTCGGCGATTCGGCCGACTACGCCACGATTTTCGGTCGCAGCTACAGCTTCACGGTGGGCTACAAGTTCTGATCACCTGACCGCGCCGGCTAATGCCGGCGCGGTTGTTTTCGGGGGCGGAAAAGTACGGAGTAAGAGTGCCCGTTCCAGAAACGGGCGCGCAGCCGCGCGCCTTGAAAATTTTGTACGATCGCAGGGGAGTCATATCCGCGGTTTGTCCGCCTCAACTCCTCTGGATCGGTTAGCGCATGGATGACGCAATTCAGACATTCATCAGTTCACTTCTCGCGCCGGCGACACTGGCGGCGATCTTGGCGTTCCTGGTCGTGCTGTGGCGGACGCGGTCTATACACGCATTGGTGATGCGTTGTTGGAGTCTGATGTCCGGCAACTTCGAATTGGTTGACGGCGAAATAAGAAGCTATGGGAAAGAGCTGCATAACCTGAGCTACTTCCAAGTATTGACTGGGTTGCGTATTCGCTCATTGGATGAGGCCGATAGACTCATCGCTTGGGCGCGCCAGCGTCGGATAGATCTACGCGATGCTGCATGGTGTGCCGGTTATTTTGACCAGAAGAATCTTCGTGTGCGGGTGGAGGCGATTCCTGGGTCGCGCGTTCGGATATCGTTGGTCATGTTCGTGATGACTTGGTTCCTGATATCCCTGGCTGTGTTCCTTTTCTTTTCCTCTTCTTCCAAGGCCTACTTTCAGTTCAAAGAGAGTCAGTCCAGTTTCTATTTGTCGCATCAGGAGGCAAGGAGGTGGTATCCGCTGTCTTTCTTCGCGGGCAGTGAAGATTTGCCACTAAATGTCGCTGTTTGTCGGGAGATCATCGCCGACAAGTACTTGGAAGAGGCTGGATTTACACGCCCGGAGTCGTTCGACCTTTGCGCTGTACTGACAGCGGAAGATGCCAAGTTGCAGATCGATACAATGCTGCGTAAGCAGAAAAAAGACGCTATGGGCCTTTTCGCCATGCTTATGGTTTTCTTGGTCCTCCCAGGAATCGAATTGCGTCGTATCGTGTATGCGCGGAACCTGGCCGAGCGACTGAGTCAGCCCGACGGCGGCATCTCTTATCGAGCCGAGGGATGGAGGAATCTGCGCCGTTCCAGCATTGCCAAACGACGTAAATTCCTCCTGCAATCGGGCCGGCGTTGAGCCTTTGAGGCTGCCCGAACGCCAAAGTAATTCATACCAGCGAGGGCGAGGATGAACCCAAGCGGTCCGCGCGACCCGCGCTCGTTGCTACGCAGGCACAGCCCTGCGAATCAATCGCGCCGCGACATGACCTCGCGATCCATGAACCCGCGAATCGTATCGGCGATAGGCAACAGATCCTCTTCCAGCGCGAAATGGCCGGTGTCGAAGAACTCGATCTGCGCATCGGGAAGGTCGCGCTTGTAGGCCTGCGCGCCGGGCACCAGGAAGATCGGGTCGTTCTTGCCCCACACCACCAAGGTCGGCGGCTGGTGCTTGCGGAAGTAGGCCTGCCAGGCCGGGTAATGGCCCGGGTTGCTGCCGTAGTCGCGCAGCAGGTTCAGTTGGATCTCGCGCAGGCCCGGGCGGTCGAGCAGGGCTTGGTCGAGCAACCAGTTTTCCGGGGCGATCGCGGCCGGGTCGCGCACGCCGTGCAGGTAATGCCAGCGGGTCGATTCCAGGCTCAGCAACTTCTGCGCGATCAGTTCCGAGCGCTGCGGCGTCGGCTCGCGCCAGTACGCGCGCAGCGGGTCCCACAGGCTGCCCATGCCTTCTTCGTAGGCATTGCCGTTCTGCACGATCAGGCCCTGCACGCGTTCGGGATGAGCGACGGCGAGGCGGAAGCCGACCGGCGCGCCGTAGTCGAACAGGTACAGGCTGTAGGACTTTACCTGCAGCGTTTGCAGCAGCTTGTCGACGGTGACGGCGAGGCGGTCGAACGAGTATTCGTAGTCGGCCGGCGACGGCGCGGCGCTGGCGCCGAAGCCCGGGTAGTCCGGCGCGATCACCCGGTAACGGTCGGCCAGCAGCGGCATCAGCCGGCGGAACATGTGCGAGGAACTCGGCAGGCCGTGCAGCAGCACGATCGTCGGCGCGTCCTTGCGGCCCGCCTCGCGATAGAACAGATCCACGCCGTCGACGTGGACGACCTGGTGGCGCATCGCCAGCGCATCGGCGGGCGCGGCGTCGGTATGGGGTGCGGTAGCGGCGTGGGCGGCGGGCAGCATCAGCGAGGCGGCGAGGGCGGCGGTGAGAAGGTTGCGCATGATCGTGACAATCCGTAGCGGGGGGAAGTGCCGAGGCGCGCGAACGCGCTCGGGTTCAAAGATCGAGTACCAATCGGTCGCTCTGCGCGCGCGACACGCAGATGCACATCAGCCGCGAGCGCTCGCGCTCGGCCTCGGTCAGCGCGGTGTCGCGGTGTTCGGCGACGCCTTGCAGCACCTTGACCGCGCAGGTGCCGCAGTGGCCGGCGGCGCAGTTCGAGGGCGCGTCGATGCCGGCGATCCGCACCGCTTCCAGCACCGTCTGTTGCGGGGTCACCGCGAGGGTCCGGTTGGAACGGCGCAGATGCACTTCGATCGGGCGCGCGTCGGCGCCGGCCGATGCGCTGAAGCGTTCGCTGCGCACGCGGTCGACGATGCCGAGTTCGTGCGCGGCGGCCAGGGTGGCTTCGACCATGCGCTCGGGCCCGCAGACGTAGATCAGCGCGTCGGCGGGCGCGGCGGCGAGGGTGCTGCGCAGATCCAGCCGCAGGCCCTGGTCGGAGGGATACAGGCTGAGCGCGGGGAAACGTTCGGGCAGGGTGTCGGCGAACGGCATCTCGCGCAGGCCGCGGCCGGCGTAATGCAGCTCGAAATCGACGCCGCGCGCGGCCAGCGCGTGCGCCATCGCCTTGATCGGGGTGATGCCGATGCCGCCGGCGATCAACAGCGCCGGCCGCGTGCCGGGGTCGAGCTGGAAATAGTTGCGCGGCGGGTCGCAGCGCAGTTTCAGTCCCAGTTCGAACGCCGCGTGCAGCGCCTTGGAACCGCCGCGGCCGGTGTCTTCGCGCAGCACCGCGATTTCGTAGACATCGCGCCGGGCCGGATCGGAGCTGATCGAGTAATGGCGCAACTGGTATCCGTCCGCCGTCGGCACCGGCACGCGCAAGTGCGCGCCGGCGGCGAACGCGGGCAGGTCGCCGCCGTTGGGGGCGCGTAGTTCGTAGATGCGGACCCGCGGTGTCGCCTGCCGGACCGCGGCGATGGTGAGTTCCAGCGCGCCTTCGCCCAGCACATCGGGTTTGCGCTCGGGTTCGGCGGCTACCGCTTGGGCTTGGCGCAACTGTTCGCGCAGCGGCTCGATCAGTTGCTCGACCTCGGCCTCGGTGTAACGCGGGGTGATGTGTTGCGGGCAGTTCCAGTCGCAGGCTTCCACCTCGATCACCACGCCGCGCTCGACCCGCGCGCGGTAGGCCGGCATTTCCAGGCGCGCGATCAATTCGGGATTTTCGTCCTCGTGGACGATCCGCGCGCGGCCCCAAATCTTGAGCCTGCGCCGGTTCGGGTAGTCCATCAGGATCAGGGAAATGCGCTCGTTCGCGCCCAGGTTGCCGACGCTGAGGTACTGCCGGTTGCCGCGGAAATCGGCGTAGCCCAGGGTCTTGCTGTCGAGCACGCGCAAGAACCCGGCCGGGCCGCCGCGGTGCTGCACGTACGGCCAGCCTTCTTCGCCGACGGTGGCTTGATAGAACGAATCGCGCTCGCCGATGAATTCGGCCTCGCGTTCGCCGATTTCGTCGCGAGCATCGTCGCTGAGCTCGAACGAACGGTTGGCCTCGCGGCTGCCATAGCGTTGCTGCGCCTGTTGGACGCTGGGGGTGAAGCCGATGCGGGCGAAGGCGCGAGGCATGGAACGCTCCGGGGAGGAATCGGCGCCGGGAACCCGGCGCCTGTGGGCGATCGAATGATGCGGGGTGGCGGCGGCCGGTTGCGGCGGCCGATCAGGCCGCGGCGGCCAGCGACACCTTGGGGAAGTCGATCTCGACGCGGCTGGCCTTGCCCAGGATGTTGGTGAGCAGGTTCATGCCGACGTGGGTGATGATCTCGACGATTTCGGCGTCGCCGAAACCGGCGTTGCGCGCTTCCAGAATTTCCGCGCTGGTCACTTCGCCGTGGTGCTCGACCAGCGAGCGGGCGAACTTGACCGCCACCGCGGCCTTGGCGTCGTGGCTGGTGCCGTCGCGGTTGGCCTGGATTTCGCCGGCGTCCAGACCGGCCTGGCCGGCCAACGCGGTGTGCGCGGACAGGCAGTACTCGCACGAGTTCTGTTGCGCCAACGCCAGGGCGATGCGCTCGCGGGTGCGCGGGTCCAGGCTGCCTTCGCCGGCGATGGCGTACAGGCCGAGGAACGCGCGCAGCGCGGCCGGCGAGTTGGCGAAGACTTTGAGGAAGTTCGGCACGCTGCCGAGCTGGGCCTGGATCGCGCTCAGCAGTTCGCGCTGTTCGGCGTCGGCGTGTTCGGGTTGGACGGTGGCGATGCGGCTCATGGGGGAACTCCGATGGGGATGGGTGAGGGCGGCGCCGGGTCTCGGCGCGGCGTCACTGTCCTTCATTTCGGAGATCGCAGGAATCGGTGCTACATTAAATTCAATATTTCATTTAGTGGAATAATCGCCGTGGACCGATTCCATCTGATGACGGTGTTCGTGGCCGTGGCCGAGGAAGAAAGCTTCGCCGCCGCCGCGCGCAAGCTGGGCTTGTCGGCGCCGGCGGTGACCCGCGCGGTCGCGGCGCTGGAAGAACGGCTGGCGATCAAACTGCTCGACCGCACCACCCGTTTCGTCCGCGCCACCGAGGCCGGCCGCCGTTACCTCGACGATGCGCGCCGGCTGCTGCAGGAAATGGACGAAGTCGAAGAAGCCGCGGCCGGCGTCAACGCCGCGCCGCGCGGGCATCTGGCGGTGACCGCGCCGGTCCAGTTCGGCCGCATGTTCGTGCTGCCGGTGGTGGTGGACTATCTGCGGCGCTATCCGGCCGCGCAGGTGTCGGCGCTGTTTCTGGACCGCATCGTCAACATGCTGGAAGAAGGCGTGGACGTGGGCGTGCGCATCGGCGCGTTGCCCGATTCGAGCCTGCAGGCGATCCAGGTGGCGACGGTGCGGCGGGTGCTGTGCGCGGCGCCGGACTACCTGCGCGAACGCGGCGAACCGCGCGCGCCGGCGGAGTTGGCCGGCCACGACATCGTCTCGGCGCTGGGCGTCAGCCCGACCATCGAATGGAAATTCGGCCAAGGCCGGACGATCCAGACCCAGCGGATCGCGCCGCGTCTGGCCACCAGTTCCAACGATGCGGCGATCGAAGCGGCGGCGAGCGGCTTCGGCATCGCCCGCCTGCTGTCGTACCAGATCGCGCCGCATCTGGCCGCGGGCAGGCTGCGGATCGTAATGAGCGAGTACGAACCCGCGCCGGTGCCGGTGCATGTGCTGCACCGCGAGGGGCGTTACGCCTCGGCGAAAGTGCGGACTTTCGTCGATCTGACCGTGGCCGCGTTGCGCGGGCACACCGCGTTGGCTTGATCGCGATGCCCCGTGGCCGGCTGCCGCGACCCGTTGCCGCAGGCGCGGCGAAGTAGCGAACGCGCCGACGCGCGGTGGCCGTGCTTCGGCGATACTGAGCGCGAGCGACGGCTCGCCGACGCGCGATCCGCGCTAACCAACCCATGCGAGAACCCGAGCCATGCCGATGCCGCGCCCATTGGTCACCGACGTCGCCCCGCCGGCGGGCTCGCGGGTGGTCGGTTTCTACCCGAGCACCGATCTGTGCGACGCCTATTCGATCGAACTGCCCGACGATGCCTGCGGCGATCCCGAAGCCCTGGCCCGGTTCGTGTTCGCGCGCAGTCCGGCCTGGATGAGCGTGCTGATGGGCATCCGCGACACCCTGGTCGCGGGCCTGGGCCTGAAGACCGCGCACGGTTTGCGCGAGCTGGGCGCGGACGACGGCGAGCGCGTCGGCATCTTCCGGATCTACGAACGGCGC
The DNA here is from genome assembly GCF_036961695.1 of Pseudomonas sp. CGJS7. NCBI lineage: Bacteria > Pseudomonadati > Pseudomonadota > Gammaproteobacteria > Pseudomonadales > Pseudomonadaceae > Pseudomonas > Pseudomonas sp. CGJS7. The sequence goes on from NZ_JBAMDI010000160.1 coordinate 12,290, forward strand.
CCGGCGGAGCTGCTGTTGGGCGAAGACGACAAACACCTGGACTTCAGGTTGTCGGTGCTGTGCCAGCCGCCCGCCGCGGCGGGCGATAAGCGGCGCTTGATCGTTTCGACCGTGGTCCACTGCCACAACGCCTTGGGGCGCGGTTATCTGGCCGTGGTCGCGCCGTTCCATCGGCGGATCCTGCGCGCGAGCCTGGCCAACGCCGCGCGCATCGGCTGGCCGCCGCAGCCGGCGCGCTGAGCGCGCTCAGCCCGGCACCAACTCCGCTTCGGGCAGGCAGTGCGCTTGCAGGAAGGCGTGCAGGGTACGGACGAAGGCCGGATTGGTGTTGATGAAGAAATGGCCGCCGGCCATCGCCACCTGACGCGAGTCCTGGAACAATTCGCCCCAGGCGAACACGTCCGCGACCAGGGTTTCGTCGTGTTCGCCGGCCACGATCAGGGCCGGAATCCGCGCCAGCTGCGGATGCACCGCCGGCAGGCGGAAGTTTTCGCCTACGGCGAAATCCGCGCGCAGCGCCGGGAAGAACAACTGCATGATTTCCGGATTGTTGAGCAATTCGCGCGGCGTGCCGTTGAGGCTGCTGAGCTTGGCGATGAAGCGATCGTCGGGCAGCTCGCTGACCCGCTCGCGCGGCTTGTTCACGGTCGGCGAGCACTTGGCCGACAGCGCGATCGCGCGCGGCGCCGGCGCGCCCAGTTGCAGCAAACGGTTGGCCACCGCGAACGCCATCAGCGCGCCGTTGCTGTGGCCGTACAGCAGATACGGGCGGTCCAGCAGCGGCAGCAGATCCGGTACGAGTTGGGTCAACAACTGCTCGATGTCGCGGATCGGCGGCTCGGCCATGCGCACGCCGCGTCCGGGCGGTTGCACGCAGAACAGATCGATCCGCGGATTCAGCCAGCCGCGCCAGGAGGCGTAGGAGGTCGCGCTGCCGCCGGAAAAGGGGAACGCGAACAGACGCGTGTCGGCGTCGTCGGATTTGCTGGATCGGATCAGCCAGGGCGATGGTTTCATGTCGGACGCTGAAGAGTGGGGTTGCCGGTGCGCATCGCTGCGCCGCACATCGGACGATGGAACAGGTTCATTGCGGATCGGTGACGGCGGTCGGAATGGCGGCGAAAACATCGACCCGCGCCGCAATCCAGGCCGCGAGCGAAAACGCCGGCGCGGCATGCGCTGGCGCAGGGCCCGCATCGCCGATCGCGATACCGCGCGCGCATCGGCGTTGACCGCGATTTTAAGCGGTTGCGCGCGCGGCTTACGTCCAAACGGTCACGATCAAAACGCCACCTGTCCGTCACTTGCGCGTGTTGCCGGCGAAATTCGCGGCGCGTTGCACGAGCGCAAGCAATCTCCGCGCCGAGCGGGGAAATGCCGATGGGGATTCAACGTCAGCGGGGGCACCGGTCGCGCGTCCGGGCCGGCAACTGGCTCCCCGACATTTCCCGCAACTGGCTCGCCGCGCGCCGCCGCCGCCCGATAGCCTGGACCCAGCCTCTTCACCAGGATGACTTCGCCATGCCCCGATTTTCGCCGCTGTCCTTGCGCGATGCCGCTTCCGGGCAGGGCTGGCTGCCGCCGGTGACGGTGCTGGTGTTGATCGCGATCCTGATGTGGCAGGCGGTGACGCCCGCCCGCGCCGAGACCACCGGCGAGGATTTCGCCCGCCAGGCCGGCGAGCGCGTGCTCGGCCGCGCGGTGCCGCCGCTGATTCTGACCACCGTCGACGGCGAGCGCCTGGACCTGGGCGTGCTGCGCGGGCGCAAGGCGGTGTATCTGAAATTCTGGGCGACCTGGTGCGGCCCGTGCCGCGCGCAGATGCCGCATTTCGAACGCGCCCAACGCCGCGCCGGCGCGGACTTGCAGGTGGTCGCGGTCAATATCGGTTTCGACGATACGGTCGAGCAGATCCGCGCCTTCCGCCGCGAATTCGGCTTGACCATGCCGGTGGTGCGCGACGACGGCCATCTGGCCGAAGTGTTCGGCTTGCGGGTGACGCCGCAGCATGTGGTGATCGGCAAGGACGGGCGGGTGGCCTACGTCGGGCACGAAGTCGATGCGCGCCTGGAAAAGGCGCTGGCGCAGGCCCGCGCGGCGCCGGCCGGGCTCGACAGCGGCGCCGCGCCGAGCGTGGCCGGCGCGGTCGCCGCCGATCCGCCGTTGCAGATCGGCCAGGCGGTGCCGGAATTGTCCTTGAGCAGTCTGGAATCGCGGCCGCTGGCCTTGCGCGATCCGGCGCGCGGCCGCGCCAGCGTGCTGGTGTTCCTGTCGCCGTGGTGCGAGAGCTATTTCGCCGAGACCCGGCCGGAATCCTCGCGCCAATGTCGTCTGGCGCGCGAGCGGTTGGTCGCGCAGGGGCGCGACCGCCGGGTGCGTTGGGTCGGCATCGCCTCGGGCCTGTGGGCTTCGCCGCAGGATCTGCGCGAGTACCGCGACAAACACCGCATCCCCGCGCCGCTGGCGTTGGACCGCGACGGCGCCGCGTTCCGTCGTTTCGGCATCGAGCGGGTGCCGCTGGCGATCGTGGTCGATGCGCAGGGGCGGGTGGCGCGGCGGATTCAGATCGATGAGCTGGCGGGGCTGAATCTGGATCGGCTCGCGGCCGAACCGGCGGTCGCCGCGCAATCGGCGGGGCGCTGAGCGCGGCATCGGGATCGACGTCGTCGATCCGATGCGCACCGCACAGTTTCCCTGGGCCGTCAGCCCAAATGCCCGCATTGCCTTTGCGCAAGCTGTCGCTCACCTAATCGGCGTGACCGGCTCGACGCCGGCCGCGGGTCGATAGGCTTTACAATCCGGGCCCCTGCCGGGCGGATCGGGCGCAGGCTGAACGGGCGATTTCAAGCGCCCCAGCCGCGGTTTGTTCCCGCCGGCCATCCCAGATTAGGAGTGTTCTGAGTGCCTACTTGGCTTGTGACGGGTGGTGCCGGTTTCATCGGCGGCAATTTCGTCCTCGATGCGGTGCGCAAGGGGATCAAGGTCGTCAATCTCGATGTCCTGACCTATGCCGGCAATCTGGACACCCTCAGCGCGCTCGACGGCGATCCCAACCACGTGTTCGTCCACGGCGACATCGGCGATGCGGCGCTGCTCAAACGTTTGCTGAGCGAGCATCGCCCCGAGGCGGTGATCAACTTCGCCGCCGAGAGCCACGTCGACCGCTCCATCGACGGCCCGGCCGCGTTCGTGCAGACCAATGTGGTCGGCACCCTGAGCCTGCTGGAACAGGTGCGCGATTACTGGAAGTCGCTGGACGCGCCCAAGCGCGACGGCTTCCGTTTCCTGCACGTGTCCACCGATGAGGTCTACGGCTCGCTCGGCGACAGCGGCAAATTCACCGAGACCACGCCGTACGCGCCCAATTCGCCGTATTCGGCGTCCAAGGCCGCATCGGACCATCTGGTCCGCGCGTTCCACCACACCTACGGCTTGCCGGTCCTCACCACCAACTGCTCGAACAACTACGGGCCGTTCCAGTTCCCGGAAAAACTCATTCCGCTGGTGATCGCCAAGGCGCTGGCCGGCGAGGCCCTGCCGGTGTACGGCGACGGCATGAACGTGCGCGACTGGTTGTTTGTGGGCGATCACTGCGCGGCGATCGCGCGGGTGCTGGAAGCCGGCCGGATCGGCGAGACCTACAACGTCGGCGGCGACGCCGAGCGTCCCAACCTGACCGTGGTCAAGACCATCTGCGCCTTGCTCGACCAGCGCCGCCCGCTCGCCGACGGCCGCGCGCGCGAGTCGCTGATCGCCTTCGTCGCCGATCGCCCCGGTCACGACCGCCGCTACGCCATCGATGCGTCCAAGCTCAAGAACGAATTGAACTGGGCGCCGACGCTGAGCTTCGATCAGGGCATCGCCCGCACCGTCGACTGGTATCTGGACAACCAGCCCTGGGTGCAGCGCGTGCTCGACGGCAGCTATCGTCTCGAACGCATCGGCCAAGCCTGATTCGAACTCTCCGATCCGCACTAGGAATCCACGCATGAACCGCAAAGGCATCATCCTGGCCGGCGGATCCGGCACCCGGCTGTATCCGATCACCCAGGGCATCAGCAAGCAGCTGTTGCCGGTGTACGACAAGCCGATGATCTATTACCCGCTCAGCGTGCTGATGCTGGCGGGCATCCGCGAAGTGCTGATCATCAACACCCCGCACGAGCAGGCCTTGTTCAAGAACCTGCTCGGCGACGGTTCGCAGTGGGGCATGCGCATCGAGTACGCGCAGCAGCCCAGTCCCGACGGCCTGGCACAGGCGTATCTGATCGGCCGCGACTTCGTCGACGGCCAGCCCAGCTGTCTGGTGCTGGGCGACAACATCTTCCACGGCCCCGGCCTGACCGCGATCCTCAAGCGCGCCGACGCGCGCAGCGAGGGCGCGACGGTGTTCGGCTATTGGGTCAGCGATCCGGAACGCTACGGCGTGGCCGAATTCGACAGCGCGGGCCGGGTGATCGGCCTGGAAGAAAAACCGCTCAAGCCGCGTTCGCGCTATGCGGTGACCGGGCTGTATTTCTACGACGGCCGCGCCAGCGATTTCGCCGCCCAGCTCAAGCCTTCCGCGCGCGGCGAGTTGGAGATCACCGATCTCAACCGCATGTACCTGGACCAAGACCAGTTGCATCTGGAACAACTGGGCCGCGGTTACGCCTGGCTCGATACCGGCACTCACCAGTCGCTGCTGGAGGCGTCCAACTTCATCGAGACCATCGAGACCCGACAGGGCTTGCGCATCTGCTGCCCGGAGGAAATCGCCTTCGGCAACGGCTGGATCGACGCCGAGCAGCTGACCGCGTTGGCCCGGCCGCTGGCCAAGAACGGTTACGGGCAGTACCTGCTCAGCCTGATCGAACGCGGCCCGGTGCCGTGAATCCACGGCTTTCAAACAGCCGGCAATAAAGAGTAAGCAATGAAGATCATCGAAACCGAACTGCCGGGTTGCCTGATCGTCGAGCCGCAGGTGTTCGGCGATTCGCGCGGCTTTTTCTACGAATCGTTCAATCGCGACAAGCTGGCCGAGGCCGGACTGCGCATGGACATCGCCCAGGGCAACGTGTCCTCATCGGCGCGCGGCGTACTGCGCGGGCTGCATTACCAGTGGCCCAAGCCGCAGGGCAAGTTCGTGTCGGTGATCGAAGGCGAAGTGTGGGACGTGGCGGTCGACATCCGCCGCGGCTCGCCGCATTTCGGCCGTTGGACCGCGGCGGTGCTGAGCGCCGAGAACAAGCGCCACTTCTGGATTCCCGAAGGTTTCGCCCACGGCTTCGCGGTGCTCAGCGAACGGGCGATCTTCAGTTATCTGTGCACCCAGACCTACGACGCTCAAGCCGATGCCGGCGTGCGCTGGGACGATCCGGACCTGGCCATCGACTGGCCGATCAGCGAGCCGGTGCTGTCGGCCAAGGATCAGGCCGCGCCGTTGTTGAAGGACGTCGCCGCCGACCGCTTGCCGGTCTACGGCGCATGAAGATTCTGCTGCTCGGCGGCGACGGCCAGGTCGGCTTCGAACTGCGCCGCAGTCTGGCCGGGTTGGGCGAAGTGGTCGCGACCACGCGCAGCGGCCGACTGGCCGACGGCGGCGTGTGCCAAGCGCTGGATATGGCCGACCTGGACGCGATCGCGCCGTTGCTGCAACGGGTGCAACCGCGCTGGGTGGTCAACGCCGCGGCCTACACGGCCGTGGATCGCGCCGAAACCGAGCGCGACGCGGCGTTCGCGGTCAATGCCGCGGCGCCGGGACGCATCGCCGAATTCTGCGCCGCCCACGGCGCCGCGCTGCTGCATTACTCGACCGACTACGTGTTCGACGGCAGCGGCACCCGGCCGTATCTGGAAACCGATCCGACCGGGCCGTTGAGCGTTTACGGCCACAGCAAACTCACCGGCGAACAAGCCATCGCCGCCAGCGGCGCGGAGCATCTGATCCTGCGCACCGCCTGGGTGTACGCCACCCGCGGCGGCAATTTCCTGCGCACCATGCTGCGCCTGGGCGGCGAACGCGAGGAGCTGCGCGTGGTCGCCGATCAGCACGGCTCGCCGACCCCGGCCTGGTTGTTGGCCGATGCGGCCGCGCAAGTGTTGCGGCAGGGCATCGCCGAATCGGGCGTGCGCCATCTGGTCGCGGCCGGGCAGACTACATGGCACGGCTTCGCCGAAGCGATTTTCGATGAAGCGTTTGCGCGCGGACTGATCGAACGCAAACCGCGGGTGGTGCCGATCGCTACCGCCGAATACCCGACACCGGCGCGCCGGCCGGCGTACTCGGTGCTCGACAGCGGCCGCTTGGCGTCCGAGTACGGGTTGGCTGTGCCCGCTTGGCGTGAAGCTCTGGCCCAAACCCTCGATCTGGGCCGCTGAACGGCTCCAAGCCGAAGTCACATTCTGTCGATTGTGTAGGCCCGGCGGCGCTGTCTATGATCCGCCAGTCGCGGGCGAGGATGCCCGCGAACCGGTACCGCGCAACCGCCGGGCCGGCCATGCTCGACACAGGGGACGGCATCGATGAGGCATTGGACCCGCGCGTGGGCGCTCTGCGCCGCATTGGCCGCGACGGCGACCGCGTCCGCGCAGAGCGCAACCACGGCCGCAGCGCCGGCCGCGGCTCCCACCGCCACGGCGGCGTCCGCGCCAGCCGGTGCGGCGCTGGAAATCGACGGCTTCGCCCGCAACGACACCTTCCACGACATCAAGCTCTCGCCCACCGGCGAGTTCTATGCCGCCTCGGTGCCGATGGAAGACGAAACCGCGCTGGTGATCTTCAAGCGCGAAACCCTCAAGCCCAGCGCGGTGTTCCGGATCGGCCGGCACAACCACGTCGAGGACTTCTGGTGGGTCAGCCCGACCCGGGTGCTGATCGGCATGGCGCAGAAGCTGGGTTCGCTGGATCAGCCGCGGCTCACCGGCGAGTTGTTCGCGATCAACGCCGACGGCACCGGCGCGGATGTGCTGGTGGGCTATCGGGTGCAGAGCCGCGGCGCGGGCACGCGCATCCAGCCCAAGAAAGTCGAGAACGTCGCCGCGTTCCTGATCGACGATCTGCCCGCCGATGAGCGCGCGGTATTGATCTCGGTGCAGCCGTTCACCGCCGACGCGTATTCGCGCGCCGAACGCCTGGACACCTTCACCGGGCAGCGCAATCTGGTGGCGATTTCGCCGGTGCGCAACACCAGTTTCACCACCGACAACGCCGGGGTGGTGCGCTTCGCCGAAGGTTACGGCAAGGACCGGGTGCGCAAGCTGTTCTATCGCGAGAGCAACGACGGCCAGTGGCAGTTGATCGATTCCGAAGACCGCGACGCGGAGATGGATTCGCCGATCGGCTTTTCCGCCGACAACAAGACCGCGTACTTCCGCACCAGCCACGCCAAGGGGCCCGATTCCATCGTCGCCTTCGACATCGCCACCCAAGGGCGCAGCGAAGTCTTGCGCGACAAGGTCGCCGATCCGGCGACGATCATTTATCGCAACGGCACCCAGATTCCGGTTGGGGTGTTTTTCCGCAACGGCAAGCCGCGCTCGGTGTTCTTCGACAAGAACTCGCCCGAGGCGCGCCAGTACAAGAGCCTGGAAGCCGCGTTCCCGGGCGATGCGGTGCGGGTGACTTCGCAGACCGCCGACGGCCGTTTGGCGTTGGTGGAGGTCGAGAGCGATCGCAGCCCGGGCGATGTGTTCTTGTTCGACAATCAGAACAAGCACGCCGCGCACGCGCTGGCCCGTCGCGCCTGGTTCGATCCGGCGGCGATGGCGCCGATGCGCGAGATCGAGTTGCGCTCGCGCGACGGCCTGAGTCTGTACGGGCTGCTGACCACGCCCAAGGACAGCTCCGGCAAGTCGCTGCCGATGGTGGTGATGCCGCACGGCGGTCCCTACGGCGTTGAGGACCATTGGCGCTTCGACGACGCCGCCCAGGTGCTGGCCGCGGCCGGTTATGCGGTGCTGCAAGTGAACTTCCGCGGCTCCGGCGGTTACGGCGACGCGTTCGTCGAGGCCGGTCGGCGCGAGTGGGGCGGCAAGATGCAGGACGACGTCACCGACGCGACCCGTTGGGCGATCGAGCAGGGCATCGCCGACCCGTCGCGCATCTGCATTTACGGCGCCAGCTACGGCGGTTACGCCGCCTTGATGGGCGCGGCGCGCGAGCCGACGCTGTACAAGTGCGCGGCCGGTTATGTCGGCGTGTACGACTTGCCGATCCTGCACACCACCGGCGACATCCAGCGGCGCGGTTCGGGCGAAACTTATTTGCGCGAATGGATCGGCGCGCCGCAGGTTCTGGAGAGCAACTCGCCCTCGCGCCTGGCCGGCCAGATCAAGGTGCCGGTGTTCCTGGCCGCGGGCGGCGAGGACGAACGCGCGCCGCAGGTCCACAGCGAGCGCATGGAGAAGGCGCTGCGCGAAGCCGGCGTGCCGGTGGAGACGCTGTACTACAAGACCGAAGGGCACGGCTTCTACGAAGAGGCGCACAAGCGCGAGTTCTATTCGCGGTTGCTGGCGTTCCTGTCGCGTTCGTTGGGCGGCAAGGTGGCGACCGCGCCGAAGCCGAAGGAAAAGACCAAGAAGTAAGCGGGGTTCGCGGTTGTTGCGGTTGCGCGGTCGCGGCTTGCGCCGCTCCTACAGGTAGCCCGGATCGATCCGCAGCCGCTGTTCGCGGTCGTTGCGG